>DASXRH010000650.1:0-9298 GCA_036506715.1 Acidimicrobiales bacterium | reverse complement strand
CGCCTTCGACGTCGAGCCGACCCGGGTCGAGCAGTCGACCGAGTTCGATCGGTTGGTGCTCGACATCGAGACCGACGGCTCGATCGCCCCTCGCGACGCCCTGGCCTCGGCCGGTGACACGCTGCGGTCCCTGGTCTCGCTGGTGGCCGACATGAGCGAGGAGCCCCAAGGCCTCGAGCTGGGCGAGCTGGCCGTCACCAGCGCCGGGTCGCCCGACCTCGACCTGCCCATCGAGGACCTCGACCTGTCCGAGCGCCCCCGCAACTGCCTCAAGCGGGCCCAGGTCAACAGCGTGGGCGAGCTGGTGCAGAAGACCGAGGACGACCTGCTGGCCATCACCAACTTCGGCCAGAAGTCGCTGGACGAGGTCATCGCCAAGCTCGACGAGCGCGGCCTGTCTCTCCGGACCAAGGACTGACCGGCCATGCCCGCCACCCCGAAGAAGGGTCGCCGCTTCGGCGGCAACGCCGCGCACCAGCGCCTGATGATGGCCAACCTGGCCGCCAGCCTGTTCGCGGCCGAGGGCATCGTCACCGCCGAGGCCAAGGCCAAGGCCCTGCGCCCGGTGGCCGAGAAGCTCATCACCAAGGCCCGCAAGGCCGACGCCGACCCCGAGGTCAAGCTGCACCAGATCCGCCAGGTCGTCGCCTACCTCGGCGACCGGGAGATGACGCACAAGCTGTTCAGTGAGATCGGGCCCCGCTACGCCGACCGCAACGGCGGCTACACCCGCATCCTCAAGCTCGGCCCCCGCCAGGGCGACAACGCGCCGATGGCGCGCATCGAACTGGTCTGACCCTCTTCGGTATGCCCGACGACCCAGCGGCCCCGACGGGGCCGCTGGTGCGCGTCCGGATGACGGTCGCCTACGACGGCTCGGGGTTCCACGGCTTCGCCCCCAACCCCGGGGTCGCCACCGTGGGCGGCACGCTGGCGGGCGCGCTGGCCCGGGTGCTGCGCCACGACGTCGAGCTGACGTGCGCCGGCCGCACCGACACGGGGGTCCACGCCTGGGGGCAGGTGGTCAGCTTCGACGCCGACCCCGACCGCTACGACCCGCTCACCCTGCAGCGCTCGCTCAACCGGCTGTGCGGCCCGGCCGTCGTCGTGCGCGACGTGCGGACCGTGGGCGCCGACTTCGACGCCCGCCGGTCGGCCGCCGGCCGCACGTACCGCTACACGATCGTGAACCGGCCGGTACCCGACCCGTTCCTGGCCCACATCGCCTGGCACGTCGACGAGCCGCTCGACCTCGACCTGCTGCGCCTCGGGTGCGACCCGCTGATCGGCGAGCACGACTTCGCCGCCTTCTGCCGCCGGGCCCGCCTGCGCGACGGCGGCGAGGCGTCCTTGGTGCGCACGGTCCGCCGGGCCGAGTGGACCGACCTGGGCGAGGGCGTGCTGCGGTTCGAGATCGAGGCCAACGCCTTCTGCCACCAGATGATCCGCAGCGTGGTCGGGACGCTGGTCGACGTCGGCCTGGCCCGCAAGCACGCGGGCGAGCTGCTCGGCATCATCGCCGGCCGCGACCGGGCCAAGGCCTCGTCGCTGGCACCCCCCCAGGGCCTGTGCCTGTGGTCGGTCGGCTACCCCGAGCCTGCCTGACCCTCGACGCTCCGGTTACCGGCGTTCAACGCACGTTGTGCATCAGCGCCGGCGCGCAGCGTCTTGAGTAGCGTTGCCCCATGTCACGCGCTGCCCGCCCTCCGTCACCGTGGGGCGGCCGCCGCCGGTTGGCCGTGACCCTCCTGGTGCTGGCTGCGTTGCCGGTCGTGGTCGGAGGTGCGGCCCCAGCGGGGGCGCAGCAGCCGCCCACCACCACGACGACCCAGGCGCCGACGACCGCGGCGCCCACCACCGCGACGACCCAGGCGCCGACGACGCAGGCGCCCACCACCCGGCCGCCGGTGACGACCGCCACGACGGCCGCCACCACGACGAGCACCGAGGCCACCACGACGACCACCACCGAGGCCGCCGGCGACGACTCGGTCGACTGGGGGCTCATCGCCCTCATCGCCGGCATCGCGCTGGTGGTCATCCTGCTCGTCGCCCTGATCGCCGGGGCGGCCAGCCGCCGCCGCCGCACCCAGGGCATGCTCCGCCGGCGCATCGCCCAGGTGGTGGGCGGCGCAGAGTGGGTCCACGACCAGGCCTCCCTCGACCTCATGGGCGCCACCCAGTCGCCCGAGCGCCTGCGGGCCGGCTGGGACGACACCCGCCGCCGCATCAACAACCTCGGCTCCGAGGCCACCGCCATCGCGGTCGACGCCGACGACGAGGCGCTGGCCCACGAGCTCCGCACGCTCAGCCACAGCCTCGGCCTGCTGGCGGGGGCCCTCGACACCAGCGTCGGGCTGCGCCTCCAGAGCGGCGACGCCCCCGGCGCCCGGGCCGCCATCGACGAGTCGTTCGTCACCGTCAGCGAGCGCCGCTACGAGCTGGAGGCGGCGCTGGCCCCGCTGGCCCGGCGGGTGTGACCCGGCGACCTACAGCTCCTCCCGCCGCGTCATCTGCTGGAACGTGACCCACCCCGGCAGCACCGGCAGCCAGAACGTGAGCAGCCGGAACGTCAGCACCGCCGCCACCGCCCGGCCGTTGGGCATGCCGTAGCCGGTGAGCGCGGCCAGCAGCGCGGCCTCGAACGCCCCCAACCCGCCCGGCGTGGGCGCCACCGACCCGAGGGCGGCGGCCACCAGGTAGGCCGTCCCGATCTGGGGGAGCGCCAGCCCGCCACCGAACGCCTGCACCGTGGCGGCCAGCGCCACGATGTACGACAGCGTCACCCCCATCGACCCGCCCAGCAGGGCCAGCACCCGCCAGGGGTCGGTGATCACGTCGGCCAGCGACGACCCCGCCTTGCGGAGCTGGGCGAGCAGCGGCGGCACCACCCTGCGCCTCACCATCGGCACCAGCCCGATCACCAGGCCGCTGGCCGCCAGCACGACGGCGATGACGATGAGGATCGTGGACGTGTCGGGGATCGAGAACCGGCCCACGCCGCTGGTGCCCGTCCAGGCCACGAAGGCGGCCAGCAGCACCAGGTGCATGGCCAGACCGGCCAGCATGTTGAGGCCGACGGACGTGGTCGCCACCGCCGGGTCGACGCCAACCCGCTGGAGGAAGCGGATGCCGACCGCCAGCGCCCCGGTGTTGGCGGGGGCGATGCGGCTGGCGAACGACGACGCCACCTGCATGCGCAGCGTGGCCAGGAACGGGATGGGCTGGGGCACCGACCCCACCATCGCCACCGCCGCGAACAGGTAGCTGGCGGCCGAGGCCACCGCCGCCGGGATCAACCACCACCAGTCGGCCTGGGCGGCGGCACCCGCCGACCGTTGCACGTCGGTGAGCTGGGGCAGCAGGAAGTAGAAGGCGGCCGCCATGGCCACCACCGACAGCACCGTCCGGGGCCGTACCCGCTCCAGCCGGGCCAGCTGCTCGCCCGAGGTCCCCGTCACCGCCTGGACCCGGCCCCGGAGGGCGCCGAGCAGCGAGCGCTCACCCTTCAGCGCCCGGCGGGTCGAGCCGGGCAGCGCCAGTGGCTGGAGGTAGGGGAGGGCGCCGGCCACCTCGGCCGGTCCCACCGCCGCCACCGCGGCGTCGACCGCCGGGTCGACGCCGACCACCACGGCTGTGGCCACCAGCATCTGGGCCGTGTCCCGGGCCAGGTCGCGGCGCGAGCCCGCCACCCGGGCGTCGTCGAACCCGCCCAGCACCGCGCCGGCGTCGGTCATGGTGAAGCGGGCCAGGCCGAGTGTCCGATGGGCGATGCCGGCCGCGTGCAGGCGCCCCACCTGGCGCCAGATATCGACGAGCGCGCCCCCGGTCAGCTCGTCGCGGTCGAGCTCGCCGGCGGGCCGACCGCTGATCCTGTCGGTGACCAGCCCGACCGAGCCGTCGGGCGCGGCCACCACCGTGCGCACGACGGCCACCCTGGCACCGGCGCCGGCGGCCAGCGACTCGGCCAGTGCCTCGTGCTCGACCCGGCGCTGGACGGTGGTGTAGGGCCGGTCGGTCTCGGTGCTGCGCAGCCGCACGTAGCGCCACAGCCGTTCGAGGAGGTCGGCCGACCGGTCGCGGGTGGTGCGCACCGACAGACCCAGCCGCTCGCCGGCCCGGGTCTCGACCTCGTAGACCAGGGGGTCGTCGCCCGGCAGCTGCACGATGCGGGCCACCGGCCCCACCCGGTGCAGCATGGCCACCAGCACGGGCGCCTCGGGGTCGGCGCTCGGGGTGCCGATGAGGACCAGCGCGGCGCTGCCCACCACCAGGCCCACGGCCAGGGCCAGGACCACGTCGAACGCCGGCTCGCCCGACGACACCAGGCGCAGCAGGACCAGTACCCCGACGCCGCCCCACAGTGCCCGTCGCCACGCCCGGGGCAGCCAGGGCGAGGCGATGACCACCATGGTGACCACCGAGGCGATGAGCGGCGAGGTGGCGAAGCGGGGATCGGTGAGCTGCACGTCCCCGCCGGTGTCGGCGGCCACCCGGGCCACCACCCCCCGGTCGGCCAGGGCACGGTCGATGGTCAGCATCGCCCAGGAGGCCACGTTGTACCCGAGGAACAGCGCCAGGGCCCGCCGGAACCGCCGCCGCACCAGCAGCACCAGGATGGCCAGCAGCGGCAGCCCGGCGGCCAGCAGGAAGGCCAGCGCGGTCAGCACCTCGGCCACCCGGTCGGGGATGCGCTCGTAGGCCTCGACGATGTCGGCCTCGACCCCGCCCACCGTGTTGCGGGCGAACATCGCCGCCCCCAGCCCCGCGGCCAGCAGCGCCAGGCCGATCAGCAGCCGCAGCACGTCGCTGGGCGCCCGCTGGCGCCGGCGGACCCGCAGCTCGACCTCGGGCGCGTCCTCGGGACCGCGCCCGGCCGGCACGTCGGGGTCCCGCACCGGGAGCGGGGTCGGATCGTCCGGCGAGCCGACGGTCACCGCGTCATCGCTGCTGGTCGCTATGGGCTGACGGTGTAGCCCACGCCGCGGCCGGGTGCACGGACCCAGCTCACGGCGCAGGGTGCTTGGCCACGGGGTGGATGGTGCCGAACACCAGGGCGGACACCAGCCCGCACAGGATGCCGAGGCCGGCGCCGCCGATGACGTCGAGCGGCAGGTGGGCGCCGTAGTAGATGCGGGCGAAGCCCACCAGGGTGGCCAGGGTGTAGGGCACGTAGCGCCAGCGTCCCGGCACCAGCGGGGTCAGCACGGTGGCCAGGGCGAAGGCGACCACCGTGTGCCCCGACACGAACCCGTGGCCGTGAAGGCCCGCCTCGCGGATGTCGACGCCCTCGAGCAGGTCGCCGGGGCGGCCCCGGTCGACGAGGTGCTTGACCACCTTGGCCGCCGCCCAGCCGAGCAGCACGGCCGACGCGGCCGCCGCCGTCGGGCGCCAGCGGCGGGTCAACGCGTAGGCGATGCCGGCGCCGCCGATCCACATCCAGAAGTTGCCGAGCTGCATCACCGGCCACAGGGGCCAGCGCAGCGCGTCGGGCAGGTCGTTGATCTGGTGGAAGACCTCGACCTCCCACCGCGGCACCGTGGTGTTGTCCGACAGCAGCAGCCAGCCCACGCCGAGCAGCCCGGCGCCCGCCGCCAGCTCGGTGGCGTGCCGGCCCCAGGGCCGGGCATGTGCCAGCCGGCCGTCGCGCCACGAGGGCCCGCCGGTGGGTGGGGCGCCCACCGGCTCGCGCTGCGCCGCCACAGCTACGAGGCCGCCGGGCCGCCGCCGTGGGCGAGCGGGTCGTCGTCCTCCGGGATGTCCAGGGTCGCGGCCGGCCGGACCACCTTGGGGTCGGGGGCGTGGGCGACGGCGTCGTCCTTGTGGTCGTAGTCGAGGCTGTGGAGCACGGTGCGGATCGATTCGAGCCGGGCCCGCTTCTTCTCGTTCGAGTTGACGACGGTCCAGGGCGACTCGGGCGTGTCGGTGTAGAAGAACATGGCGTTGCGGGCCTCGGTGTAGTCGTCGAAGTGGCCCAGGCTGGCCTCGTCGATCGGGGACAGCTTCCAGCGCCGCAACGGATCGGAGCGGCGACCCTCGAACCGGACCTTCTGCTCGTCCTCGGACACGGTGAACCACAGCTTGAACAGGTGGATCCCGCTGTTGACCAGCGACCGCTCGAAGCCGGGTGCCTGGCGCATGAACTCCATGTACTCGCGGGGCGTGCAGAACCCCATGACGCGCTCGACGCCGGCCCGGTTGTACCAGGAGCGGTCGAAGATCACGATCTCGCCCGCGGTGGGCAGGTGGGTCACGTAGCGCTGGAAGTACCACTGCCCCTGTTCGGTCTCGTTGGGCTTGGTCAGCGCCACCACCCGCCCGCCCCGGGGGTTGAGGTTCTCCATGAAGCGCTTGATCGACCCGCCCTTGCCGGCGGCGTCCCGGCCCTCGAACAGGATGACGATGCGCCGACCCTCCTCCCGAACGCTGCGCTGCAGCTTCAGCAGCTCGATCTGCAGCAGCCGCAGCTCGGCCTCGTAGGCCTTGGTCTTGACCTGCTCGCCGTAGGGCGGGTGCATCTCCATGTCGTTGATCGACAGAGGTACCGGGGCCATGGCGTCTCGCTCCGATCCGGGCACGGGGGAGAGGTGCCGGCGGTCACCGTACCCGACACGCCCCGCCGGCTCAGCTGGTCAAACGGGCGCGTCCCGCGGCACCGCGAACACGAGGTTGAGGACCGAGCCGAGGGCGATGCCCAGCGCCGCCCCGCAGATCACATCGAGCGGGTTGTGGGCCCCGACGTAGACCCGGCCGACCATCACCAGCCCGACGAGCACCCACGGCACCGGCTTCCACCGGCGGGGCAGGTAGGGCACGACCAGGCAGGCGATGGCCGCCACCATCACGGCATGACCCGACACGAAGCTCTCACCGGTGGCGTGGACGTCGCCCCGCAGGTGGACCTCGCCACCGGTGGACGTGCCCGGGCGCTGCCGGCTGACCATCGCCTTGACCGCCCGCTCCAGCACCAGCTTGCCCACCGTGGCACACAGCAGCGCGCACGCCAGCCGGTAGCGGCGCAGCAGGGCGGCGACCAGGGCCAACACCGGGCCGACCACCAGGTTGCCGATCTGCTGGAACGGCCACAGCACCGGGTTCAGCGCGTCCGGCAGGTCGTTGATGGCGTGGAAGAGGTCGGCCTCCCACCCGGGCACGTCGCCGTCGCGCACCGCCAGCATCCCGGCCGCCACCACCACCAGGCCGCACGCCGCCGCCAGGGCGTCCCCCGGCCGGCGGACCCAGCGCGCGGCGGCCCTGCCGGTCACGGCCTCGCTCACGACACGCACCTCGCGCCGGCGCCGCACAGCTCGAGGCCGTTGAGGTCGCGGACGTGGTCGACCAGTCGCTCGCGGGACGTGAAGCCCAGCGCCTGCTCCACGTCGAACAGCAGCTCCGCGCCC
Organism: Acidimicrobiales bacterium; assembly: GCA_036506715.1. Lineage (GTDB taxonomy): Bacteria > Actinomycetota > Acidimicrobiia > Acidimicrobiales > VFJN01 > ZC4RG19. The sequence goes on along the minus strand of DASXRH010000650.1, from coordinate 1,898 downwards.
GCCCCGCTCTCGAAGTCGAGCTCGTAGGTCACGCAGCCTCCGTCGAACAGGTAGGTGCGGGTCGTCCGCAGCCCCGGGTCGACCTCGGAGGGGCGCTCGAACCGGTCGGTCCCCACCTCGTCGCTCGGCACCTCGGTGGCGCCGGCCACGTCGCAGCGGTCGGCGGGCAGCAGGTTGACGGTCACCGCGTTCCGGCCGGCCTTGTCGGAGTCGAGCCAGAAGGTGGTGCGCCCGCGCAGGACATTGGCGCCATGGGTCTCCCACCCGGCGGGGAGCGAGGCGACACAGGGCACCTGGGACGCCTCGGGCACCGATTGGGCCGCCAGCACCATCAGCCGGGAGGTGCCGCACTCGGGCGCGTGGTCGATCGCGATGTCGCTGCTCGGGGTGAACATGTTCACCGCCAGGTTGGCGGCGAAGAGCAGCCCCAGCGCGACGGCCGTCGCCAGCGCCACCCGGCCGATGCTCCAGCGCTGGAGGCTGATGTGCGGGCGCGCGGGCACGAGCCGCCGGAAGTCGCCCACCAGGTCGCGGCCGTCGAGCTTGATCGCGGAGCGGAGCTGGGTCGGGCTGGCGACGCCCCGGGCGGCGGCGAACGCCTCGCCCATCTCGTCCGGGGTGAACTGCAGCAGCGCCCGCTGGTACACCCGATCCGCGTCGGTGCGCACAGCCAGCACCAGCATCATGTTCCCGAGGTCGACGGCCTCCCGCCACGGCGACGGGCGCACCTGGGCGAACGCGGCGTCGATCAGGTACACCCTGCCGTCGGCCACCATCAGGTTGGCGGGCTTGATGTCCCGGTGGGCCAGCCCGGCGTTCCAGAGGCGGCGGACGAGGCCGAGGCCCTCGTCGATGATGGCGTCGTCGACCTCGGCGTCCCCGATCTCGACCGCGTCCTCGATGAAGCTCGTGACCAGCATGTACTCGCGGTCGGGGGTGATCTCGACGATGCCGTACGGCTTCGCCGTGGGGATGCCGGCGTCGCGCAGCAGGCGCACGGCGTAGTCCTCGTACTCGACCAGCCGGCGGACGTTCTCGAACCGGGTCTCGTCCTCGAGCCGGCCGTAGAGGATGCGGCGGCCGATCTTGTACAGGCGGTCGGACCGCACGTGGTTGATGGCGAACAGCTTGGCGAACAGGTACGTGCGCACCTCCTCGCCGTCGTCGCCCTCGCCGGCGATGGCCAGGCGCAGCGGCGTCGACCCGCCAGAGCCCTCGAGCCCGACCGGCTTGGCGTCGAGCACCGTGAGCCCCAGCTGGTCGTGCACCGCCTGGCGGATCGCCTCCCCGCGGCGGCCGGTCACGTCGAGGTGGGCCGTCTTGCCGCCGCCGTAGGCCACCGGGACCACGTCGTTCGGAGTGAACAGGCGGAAGGCGGCAAGGGGGATCGAGATGCCGATGGCCAGGGCGGCGACGTCGTCGAACGGGTGGTCGACCCCGAGGTAGAGCCGGACCGCCACGAGGACGGCCAGCACGACGCCGATGGCCGCCTTGCCGATGTTCCGGGGCCGGCCCTGAGGGAGCATCGTGTAGGCGAAGCCCATCAGCACCGCAGAAGCGATGACCACCGGCGGCGAGGGCGACGAGAACCCGTGCCACCGGCCGATAGCGGTGACGTCGAAGGGGCGGGGCCGCTCGAAGCCCGTGTAGAGGGCCAGTCCCAGCAGCTCCATCACGATGATGGCGCCGAGGAAGACGAACAGGTGCCGCCAGCGCCGGAACACCATGATGGCGACGAGCAGGCCCACCGACAGGACGGTCATGGTCCAGCCGGTGGCCGCCCGGTCGATGCCACGGGCCACCGTGGTGAGCCAGGGGGTGCGCAGCCGGGCGATCTGGCGGAGGACGGCGGCGTCGGTGATGTCGACGGCCCGCCGGGCGGCCGGCGACGCCAGCAG
>DASXRH010000649.1:0-5899 GCA_036506715.1 Acidimicrobiales bacterium | reverse complement strand
CCGGCCACGATCACCGTGATGGGGTGCTCCCAGCGCTGTTGGAGCCTCCGGAGCAGCACGCTGCGCCGGACGAGCGGTCGGCCGGGTCGGGGAGGAGCGAACCGGTAGGGCCGCGACACGAGCCGGGATTTTACCGGTGGGTCGACACCCCGCTGACGCCCGGCTGATCGGCGGCCGGTATGACGTCCCTGGCGGAACGGTTCTGGCGGGAACCCAGCTGGTCCGGTCGGTCAGGGTGCGGTTGCGATCTCACGGCGGGTTGATCGCAGCCGGCGGCGGCCCTGGCCGGCTGGATCCGGCCGTGACACCCGTCACCGGTGGAGCGCCTCGCGCACCGCCGCCTCGACCGTGGTGGGCGACAGCTCGTCGAGCCGCATGTGGCGGGCGCCCATCGTCCCGGCCAGCTGCTCGGCCAGCCCCAGGCGGGTGGGACCGTCCTCGGCGTCGATCACCACGACGTCGAGGTTGGCCGCGGCCACGTCGGCCGCCGCCGCCCGGGCCCGGTCGAGCGCCGACTGGTGCCCGGTGGCCCGCCCGTCGGTGATGACCACGAACAGCGGCGGCCAGCCGTCGGTGGCCGCCCGCCGGGCGATGGCCAGACCCGCGGCGATGCCCTCGGCCAGCGGGGTGACCCCGCCGGTGGGCAGCTCGGCCAGCCGGGTGCGGGCCAGCTCGATGCTGGCCGTGGGCGGCAGCACGACCTCGGCCGTGTCGCCGCGGAACGTCACCATCGCCACCCGGTCACGCCGCAGGTAGGCGTCGGCCAGCAGCCCGAGCACGGCGCCGGTGGCGGCCGCCACCCGGCGGTGGGTGCCCATCGACCCGCTGGCGTCGACGGCCACGACCACGGTGCGCCCGACGGTGCGGGACCGGACCGGCTCGCGCAGGTCCTCGACGGTGACCAAGGGCCCATCGGGGTCGCCCTGGCGGCGCTGGGCCGCGGCCCGGACGGTGGCGGCCACCGCCACCCCGCCGGCCTGGCTGCTGCCGTGGGGGGCATCGCCGATGACCCGGCCCCGGACGTCGGGGCCCGACGACCGGCCCACCCGGGCCTCGCCGCCCACCGACCCCGGCGGGGGCGGCGGCGGAGGCGGGGGCGGGGGCGGCGGGGTGGCACCGGGGGTGCCGGGGGTGCCGGGGCCGTCGAGGGTCAGCGGCGGCGGCGGGGCGTCGAAGGCGGTGCCCGCCAGCGACTGCCAGGTGCCGGCGGGGGGACCGGCGGCGGCCGAGGTGTCCTCGGGCAGGCCCCCAGGTAGGTCGGGGCTGCCGGGGGGCGCGTCCTCGCCGCTCGGGCCGTCGGCGGCCGGGGCGTCCCCGACCGGGCCGGTCACGGTGGGCTCGGCGTCGGCCTCGCCCTCGTCACCGCCCGGCGCGCCGGCGGCGGACTCGGCCTCGCCCTCGGCCGGCGCGACCCCGGGGGGCGGCTCGGCCAGCGCACCCGCCTCGACCTCCGCGCTGATGGCGGCCAGCTCGGCGTCGGCCTCGGCCTCGGCGGCCGCGTCGGCCTGGGCGGCATCGGCCGCCGTCGGCGGGCCGCCCGGCGAGCTCATGCCGGCCAACGGGCGGTTGGCCAGCTGGTCGAGCAGGTCGGCCAGCGGCCCCTCCCGCTCGGGCGCGGCGGCGGGCTCGGCGCCCGCCTCGGCGTCGGTCCCGGGCGGTGGCGTGGGGTGGGCCTCGGCGAACGACGTCCGGGCGGCGTCGAGCGCCCGCTCCAGCTCGCCGGCCGACAGGATCGGCGGGTCGAACGGCCGCCGCCGGCGCCGGTGGCCGAGCGCCACCGGGGCGACCCGCTCGACGTCGGCGCTGGTGGCCACCGAGCGGCCCTCCCAGCCGGCGAACGCGGCGGCCGCCCGGCACAGCACCAGGTCGGCCCGCAGGCCCTCGGCCCCCACGCTGACGGCCAGGCGGCTGGCGAACTCGACCACCGAGTCGGGCAGGTCGGCGGGCATGGCCGCGGCGAGGCGGGCCCGCAGCACGATGTCGCCCTCGCCGCCGTCGACCTGGCCGCCGGCGTCGTGGGTCAGCCGCCGGCGGACCACCTCGGCCCGGGCCAGCGGGTCGGTGGGCGAGCGGATCTCGACCGACAACCCGAAGCGGTCGAGCAGCTGGGGCCGCAGCTCGCCCTCCTCGGGGTTCATCGACCCCACCAGCACGAACCGGGCCGGGTGCTGGTGCGACACGCCGTCGCGCTCGACCCGGTTGAGCCCCGAGGCCGCCACGTCGAGCAGCACGTCGACCAGGTGGTCGGGCAGCAGGTTGACCTCGTCGACGTAGAGCACGCCGCCGTGGGCCGCGGCCAGCAGGCCGGGCCGGAACTGGGTCTCGCCCTCGGTGAGCGCGGCCTTCAGGTCGATGGTGCCGAGCACCCGGTCCTCGGTGGCGCCCAGGGGCAGCTCGATGAAGGGGGCGCCGCCCGGCAGCATGCCGGCCAGGCCCCGCGCCAGGGTCGACTTGGCCGACCCCTTGTCGCCTCGCAGCAGCACGCCGCCGATGCCGGGGTCGACGGCGGCGAGCAGCAGCGCCAGCCGGGCCTCGCCCTGGCCGACCACCGCGCTGAACGGGAACCGGGCCAGGCTGCTCACGGATGTGTCCCCTGCCGATGTCGCCTCGTCATGTGCGCTGCTCCTCCCAGCCTTCCGCCTCCAGCACGGCGGCGACGAGAGTCTTGCGGGCGCCGTCGCTGGCGTTCCACATCCCCCGTTGCTGTGCTTCTAGCAGGCGTTCGGCGATTGCGCTCAGCGCCCACGGGTTGGACGCCCGGAAGAACGCCCGCATGGACGGGTCGCCGACGTACGACTCGGTGACCCGCTCGTACATCCAGTCTTCCACGACGCGGGCCGTGGCGTCGTAGCCGAACAGGTAGTCGACTGTCGCGGCCAGCTCGAAGGCGCCCTTGTAGCCGTGGCGGCGCATGCCGTCTATCCACCGCGGGTTGAGCACCAGGCTGAGCACGACCCGGGCGGCCTCCTCGGCCAGCGCCCGCACCCGGGGCGTCGCGGGGTTGGAGGTGTCGCCGAACCAGGCCCGGGGGGCCCGGCCGGTCAGGGCCCGGACGGCGGCCACCATCCCCCCGTGGTCCTGGAGGTAGTCGTCGCTGTCGAAGATGTCGTGCTCGCGGTTGTCCTGGTTCTTGACCGCCACCTCGATGGCGGCGAACCGGCGGCGCATGGCCTCGGGGGCGGCCTCGCCCCGGCGGTGACGCCCGTAGGCGAACCCCGACCAGGCCAGGTAGACCTCGGCCAGGTCGGCGTCGGTGCGCCACGAGCCCCGCTCGATCACCGGCAGGATCCCCGACCCGAACCCGCCGGGCGGCGGGCCGAAGATGCGGGCGTCGTCGGCCCCGGCCGCCCGCACCGGGTTGTCCGCCGGTGGCTCGTCGAGGCCGGCCACCAGGCGCACGGCGTCGTCGAGCAGCGCCACCAGGTGGGGGAAGGCGTCGCGGAAGAAGCCCGAGATCCGCAGCGTGACGTCGACGCGGGGCCGGCCCAGCTCGGCCAGCGACACGGCCTCCAGGCCCGTGACCCGTCCCGACTCGGCGTCCCAGGTGGGCCGCACCCCCAGCAGCGCCAGGGCCTGCGCCGCGTCGTCCCCCCGGTGCGCATGGCGGCCGTGCCCCACAGCACCAGGCCGACCGTGGTGGGCGGGGCCCCGGTCTCGGCCACGTGCCGGGCGACGAGCGCGTCGGCCAGGGCCTGGCCCACCTCCCATGACAGGGCCGAGGGCAGGGCCTTGGGGTCGACGGAGTAGAGGTTGCGACCAGTCGGCAGCACGTGGGCGGCCCCCCGGGTGGGAGCGCCGCTGGGGCCGGCGGGGACGTAGCGGCCGTCGAGTGCGGCCAGCGTGCTGGTGATCTCGTCGGGGGTGGCGGCCAGGGCACGGATCAGACGGTCGCAGATCCAGCGCTCGACGCCGGCCGCGGCCTCCTCGTCGCGGTGGCGGGCGAGCACGGGCACGGCCCAGCCGGCGGCGGCCAGGTCCTCGACCCGGCGGCGGCACTCGGCCTCGATGCGGTCGACCTCGACCCGGCGCTCGGTGCCGGGTTCGAGGCCCAGCAGCCCGGCCGCCGCGGCCCGCAGGGCCGGCACCGGCCCCTGGGGCACCCGGGTGATCGCCAGCACCAGGTCGACCAGCGCCTCGCCCTCGGGCGCCCGGCCCAGCACGTGGAGGCCGCCGCGGATCTGGGCGTCCTTCAGCGCGCAGAGGTAGCCGTCGACGTGCAGCACGAGGTCGTCGAACCCGGCGTCGTCGACGTGCTCGCCCAACTCGAGGTCGCGGTGGATCTCGGCGTCGACCAGCACCTCCCACACCCGGGTGCGCAGGGCGGGCAGCTTGCCCGGGTCCATGGCCTGGGCCGACGCGTAGGCGTCGAGCAGGGTCTCCAGCCGGGCCAGGTCGTCGGTGGCCTCGGCCCGGGTCATGGGCGGCACCAGGTGGTCGACGATCACCGCGTGGGCGCGCCGCTTGGCCTGGGTGCCCTCGCCCGGGTCGTTGACCACGAACGGGTAGACCAGCGGCACGTCGCCCAGCGCGGCGTCGGGGAAGCAGGCGGCCGACAGGGCGTTGGCCTTGCCCGGCAGCCACTCGAGCGTGCCGTGCTTTCCCAGGTGGACCACGGCGTCGGCCCCCCACCCCGCGGCCAGCCACCGGTAGAAGGCCAGGTAGTGGTGGGGCGGGGGCATGTCGGGGGCGTGATAGGTGCCGATGGGATCGGCCCCGAAGCCCCGGGGCGGTTGGATGGTGACCAGCACCCCGCCCAGGTCGAGCCCGGGGAACACGAGGTCGTCACCGTCCCGGTAGATGGTGCCCGGGGCCGGGCCCCACATGGCGGTGACCTCGTCCTGCGCCCCGCGGGGGAGCGTGGCGAACCAGCCCTCGTAGTCGGCGGCGGGCAGACGGCCGGCGGCCAGCGCCGCCTGGGCGGGGGTGAGCTCGGGCCGGTCGTAGGTCAGCCGGTCGGCCAGCACGGCCATGAGGGCGTCGCCCGAGGCGGGGATGCCGTCGACCTTGTAGCCGGCCCCGGCCATGGCGTGGAGCAGGTCGACGGCCGAGGCCGGCGTGTCGAGGCCCACGGCGTTGCCCAGCCGGCTGCGCTTGGTCGGGTAGGCCGACAGCACGACGGCCACCCGGCGGGCGGCGGGCGGCGTGTGGCGCAGGCGGGCGTGCCGCACGGCCAGGCCGGCCAGGCGGGCCGTGCGCTCGGGGTCGGTGCGGGTGGCCACCAGCGGCGTGCCCAGGCCGGCGCCCTCGTCGACCTCCTCGCGGAAGGCGAAGGCGGGTCCGACGATGCGGCCGTCGAACTCGGGGATGGCCACGCCCCGGGCCACGTCCAGCGGGGTGAGGCCGGCGCCGTCGTCGGCCCACTCGTCCCGGGACCGGTTGCACGACGGGGCCTGGATGACCGGCACGCCCAGCGCCGCCAGGTGCGGGACCTGCCAGTCGTCGACCTCGGCCTCGCCGGCCCGGCCCATGGCCAGCACCGTGGTGACGAGCGCGTCGACGCCGTGGGCGGCGCACAGCTCCAGCGCCTCGACCCGGTCGTCGTCGTCGGGGCGCAGCGAGTAGCACGACACCGCCAGGGCGTCGGCCCCGGCATCCTCGACGGCCCGGCACAGGTCGGCCACGAACTGGGTGTTCCCGGCCACCAGGTGGGCCCGGTAGAAGACGATGCCGACCAGCGGGCGCTCGGGCCGGCGGTGGCGGCCCGGGGCGCCGAGGCCAGCGCCGTCCCACACCGCGGTGAGCGGCACCGGCCGGGGGGCCTCGAACCCGAACCCGCCGAGCAGCACGGTGTCGGCCACGAACCGCAGCATGTGCTCGACGTTGTCGGGCCCGCCCGCGGCCAGGTAGCGGTGGACCTCGGCGGCGATGCCCGCCGGCACCGTCGACAGCCGGGCCAGCT
>DASXRH010000648.1:0-2540 GCA_036506715.1 Acidimicrobiales bacterium | reverse complement strand
CAACGACCGGCCGAACTCGTCGAGGTACCAGGCCACGAGGATCACGGTAACCAGCGCCCCGGCGGCGATCGCGGCAAACGGGATCATGCCGGCTGCTCCGCGACGGCGACCCGCTCGTACCACCCGCCCCGGCGCACCATCCACCGGGTGTCGCACAGGCGGTCGATGGCGGGGGCGAGGCGGGCGAGGTCGAGCCCGGTGTGCAGCACCAGTTGATCGAGCGTGGCGGGCTGCCAGCCGACGGCCTCGAGGACGGCCTCGTCGTCGGGAGCGGGCCGGGGACGGGGGTCGGGCGGTCCGGCGCCGGTGCGGCGCCGGGCCGTGTCGAGCCCGAGGGCGAGGAGCACGTCGTCGGCGCAGCACACGGGCGTGCGGCCCTCGGCCAGCAGGTCGTTGGTGCCGCCCGCCGCCGGGTTGCGGACCGACCCGGGCACCGCCAGCACGTCGACGCCTCTGCGGTCGGCCTCGTCGACCGTGTGCATGGAGCCGCCGCGGCGGTGGGACTCGACGACCACCACCAGGTCGGCCAGCGCGGCGATGATGCGGTTGCGGGCCGGGAACCGCCAGCGCTCGGGCCGGGCCCCGGGCGGCGCCTCGGACAGCAGCACCCCGACCTCGCCCACCGCCCGCCACAGGTCGGTGTTGGACCGGGGGTAGACGACGTCGAGGCCGCTGCCGACGACCCCGACGGGCGGCGCCCCGGCGGCGGCCCGGCTCGGGGACGTGGGAGCCGGCGCCGGACCGGCGACTTGCGGAGCCTCGTCGTCGGGGAGCAGCCCGCCGGCGGCGCCGGCAGCCGCCAGGACATGACCGGCGAGTCGCCCGGTCCATGCGCCGGAGCCGGCCCCGCATCGCGCGGTCGAGCCGTCGTCGTCCGCGGCGGCCAGAGCCGCCAGGGCACCGCGGTGGGCGGCGCCGTCGATGCCGGCGGCCAGGCCGGACACGACGGCGACGCCGGCGGCCGTGAGGTCGCGGCCGAGCTCGAAGGCGACCCCGGTGCCGGTCCGGGAGCTGCGGCGGGTGCCGACGATGGCGACCCGCGGGCTGGTGATGCACGCGAGCGGGCCTCGGTGGAACAGGACCGCCGGGGGCTCGATGTCGTGGGCGAGCAGGGACGGGTAGGCCGGCGTGCCGCGGACGACCACATGCACGTTGGTGGCCGTCAGCGAGCCCCAGATGGCGGCGACGTCCTGGTGGGTGGCGGTCAGGCGCCACGCGGCCAGCAGGTCGGTCGCTCGGGGGCCGAGGGCCTGGGCCAGGCCGGGCCCCAGAGGGAGGTCGCCGTTGCAGACCCGCGCCCAGGCGTCGGCCGGGGGCTGGTCGGCCAGCACGGCCGTCAGGCGGGACGGGCCCATGCCGGGGAGGCCGGCCAGCGCGGCCGCGTAGGCCTGCTGGGGGAGGTCGGTGGGGCTCATGCTGCTCGGCCGTCGAGGAAGGCGGGGTCGGAGCGGAGCGCCAACGCGGCGCTGACATGGTCGAGGCCGAGGGGGCCGTCGTCGCCCTGGAGGTCCGCGATGGTGCGGGCGACGCGGCGGATGCCGTCGAGGCCGCGGCCCGTGAGGCGGCCCGCTCTCAGGGTGCGTTCGACCAGGCGGGTGGCGTGGCGGTCCAACGGAGCCACCTCGTCGAGGCGCCACGGGGGGATCTGGGCGTTGGCCGGGATCTGGCGGGTGGCGGCGATGCGGCGGGCGGCGGCGACGCGGGTGGCGACCGTGGCCGTGGACTCGGCCGTGTCGGGAGTCAGGAGTTGGGCCGGGTCCGGGCGGCCGACCTCGACCCTGAGGTCGAAGCGGTCGACCAGGGGGCCCGAGACCCGGCGGGCGTAGCGGGCCCTGACGGCGGGGGCGCAGCGGCAGGCGCCCGGGGCGCCGCCCTCGCCGCACGGGCACGGGTTCAAGGCCGCGACCAGGAGGAAGCGGGCCGGGAACGTGACCTTGGCGGCGGCGCGAGAGACCCGGATCAGGCCTTCCTCCAGCGGTTGGCGGAGGTTGTCGAGGACCGTCGGGTCGAACTCGCCCAGTTCATCCAGGAACAGGACGCCACGATGGGCGAGGCTGACCTCGCCCGGTTGCATCGTGCCGGAGCCGCCGCCGACCAGGGAGACCGCCGACGCGCCGTGGTGGGGGGCGCGGTACGGCGGGCGGCGCAGCAGACCGTTCGGCGGGAGGGGCATGCCCGCCGCAGAGTGGACGCGGGTGGCCTCCAGCGCCTGGGTGAGCGGGAGGTCGGGCAGCAGGCCCGGGAGGCGACGGGCGAGCATGGTCTTGCCCGCGCCCGGGGGGCCGATGAGCAACAGGTGGTGGCCACCTGCGGCGGCGACCTCCAACGCGTAGCGGGCCGCCGGTTGGCCGCGGACGTCGGCCAGGTCGGGGCCCGCGTCGGCCGGCGGCGGGGACGGCGGGGGAAGGGGCTCGGGCCAGGGTTCGCGGTGGGACAGCGCCGCCGCCAGGGCGGCGAGACTGGCCACCGGGCGGACCCGGTGGCGACCGACCAGCTGGGCCTCGATGGTGCAGGCCTCGGGGACCACCGCCTCGCCGTCG
>DASXRH010000647.1:0-2536 GCA_036506715.1 Acidimicrobiales bacterium | reverse complement strand
CAGACCCTCAACCAGCTGCTCACCCAGGGCCTGACGCTGGTGGGCGTGGTGGCGATGATGGTGTGGATCTCGCCGCTGCTGGCCCTGGTCGCCATCGTGTCGGTGCCGCTGTCGATGCTGACCATCAAGGTCATCGCCAAGCGCTCGAAGGCCCGGTTCATCGCCCAGTGGACCCACACCGGCGAGCTCAACGCCCAGGTGGAGGAGGCCTTCACCGGCCACAGCATCGTCAAGGCGTTCGGCCGCCAGCGCGAGGTCGAGGCCCGGTTCCGCACCACCAACGACGAGCTGTACGAGTCGAGCTTCGCCGCCCAGTTCGTGTCGGGTGCGATCCAGCCGGCGATGATGTTCCTCGGCAACCTCAACTACGTGATCATCGCCGTGCTCGGCGGCCTGCGGGTCACGTCGGGGGTCATGACCATCGGCGACGTCCAGGCCTTCCTGCAGTACACCCGCCAGTTCGCCCAGCCGATGACGTCGATCGCGTCGATGTTCAACGTGCTCCAGTCGGGCGTGGCGTCGGCCGAGCGGGTGTTCGACCTGCTCGACGCCGAGGAGCAGTCCTCCGACGCCGACGCCGCCCCGCTGGCCGCCGAGGTGCGGGGTCGGGTGGCGTTCGAGGACGTGTCGTTCTCGTACAACCCCGACGTGCCGTTGATCAAAGACCTGTCGCTGGTGGCCGAGCCGGGCCAGACCGTGGCCATCGTCGGCCCCACCGGGGCGGGCAAGACCACGCTGGTGAACCTGATCATGCGGTTCTACGAGCTGGACGAGGGCCGCATCACCATCGACGGCCGCGACATCGCCACCATGCGCCGGCGCGACCTGCGGGCCGCGACCGGCATGGTGCTCCAGGACACCTGGCTGTTCGGCGGCACCATCCGCGAGAACATCGCCTACGGCAACTCAGGGGCGACGGAGGACCAGATCATGCAGGCGGCCCGGGCCACCTACGTCGACCGGTTCGTGCACTCGCTGCCCGACGGCTACGACACCGTGCTCGACGAGGAGGGCACCAGCCTGAGCGCCGGCGAGAAGCAGCTGGTCACCATCGCCCGGGCGTTCCTGGCGGACCCGGCCATCCTCATCCTCGACGAGGCCATGAGCTCGGTCGACACCCGTACCGAGGTGCTGATCCAGCGGGCCATGGCGGCTCTGCGCTCGCAGCGCACCAGCTTCGTGATCGCCCACCGGCTCTCGACCATCCGGGATGCCGACATCATCCTGGTCATGGAGAACGGCCGCATCGTCGAGCAGGGCCACCACGATGACCTGCTGGCCCGGGGCGGCGCCTACGCCAACCTGTACAACGCGCAGTTCGCGGCGGCGGCCATCGAGATCACCTGACGGACGGTGCTGGGGCCGCCACTGGTTCCTCGTTGAAATTGCGATCATATGGCGCGAACGTGACGAATGCGTGACGCCCTCCCCGGCGTCACCCGGGAAGGAGGGCGGCATGTTCCTCTTCACGCGCGCCGGGCGTCTGGCACCCGGCTCCACCCGCGAGTCGATCGCGTTCGTGGGCGAGGTGACCGAGAAGGCCCGCCAGGAGACGGGTCTCGACGTCCATGCCTGGGCGGCCACGATGTCACCCGACATGGGCGCCATGGTGTGGACGACGTTCGTCGAGGACCTCGAGCACCTCGAGCAGGCCAACGACAAGCTCGCGGCGTCCGACAGCTTCATCGACCTGGTCGATCGCGGCGCCCACCTGTTCGCCGGGCCGTTCACCGACGGGCTGGCCCAGGTGATGACCGGCGAGGTCGAGCCGTCGGGGCCCACGCCCCAGTACGTGACCGTGGCCACGGCCGTGGCCGCCAACGGCAGCTTGCGGGCCGCGCTGGCCGGCGGGGTCGAGATCGCCGAGGCGGCCACCCGCATCGGGGGCGCGCCCACGATGTTCCTGGTCGACTCGACCGGCCCGTACGGCGGCTGCGCGTGGACCACGGGCTTCGCCGACATCGGCCAGCTGGAGCGGGCCGAGGCGGCGCTCAACGCCGACGACGGCTGGCTCGAGCTGATCGACCGGGTGGGCCCGGCCTACGCGCCAGGCGCGTCCCAGTCGATCTACCGCCTGGCCCTCTAGATCCCCCCGGCGCCGCGGGGGCTGCCCTTAGGGCTGCCCCCGCGGCCCTTTTCACCCCGCCGACCCGTGCGTACCGTCATCGGTCCATGGCGCGCACCAGGAAGTCGAGCGGGGGCGGCGACGACGACCGCAACCGGCCTCCGTCCCGGCCCCGGCCCGGGCCCGTGCGGCCCGGTGAGGCCTCCCTGCTCGGGCTGCAGCGGGCGGCAGGGAACGCGGCGTTGAGCCGGGCGCTCCGCCGCCCGGAGGCGGGCCCGGGCGGCGGGCGCGCCGGGAGCGGTCCCGGCCGCCCGGTCGACCGGCGCCCGGGACGCAGCGCCCACGGCCACCCCAGCCCGACCGGGGCCGGCGAGCGCATCTCGGTTCAGCGCCACTCGTCGTTCGAGCACACGCTGCTGGGGAACACGCCACCGTCCCGGCTGGGCGACGCCGCCGTGACCCCCAACGACA
>DASXRH010000646.1:0-4229 GCA_036506715.1 Acidimicrobiales bacterium | reverse complement strand
GCCCTCGGGCGCGTGGACCTCGAGATGGAAGCTGCGGGCGTTCTCGGCCGCCGGCGTGGGGAACCGGATGCGGGCCGGCCGCCAGCCGAGGGCGGCGAGGATCGGCAGGCGAGACAGGCGGGACGCGAAGGGCGGGGTCCTCGCATAGCCGTTCTCGACGGTCCCCGGCTGGCGGTAGCGGGTGCTCAGCGGCTCGTCGTAGCGGAACTTGTAGATGCGGCGGCCGGGGTGGTCGTCCGGCGCCAGTACGAACATCACGAAGTCCTCGGTCAACCGCGTCTTCACCGGGATGAAGCGCCGGTCGGTCACCAGGCTCCGGAGTCCGGGGGGTGCGTGCTCCCCGTCGGCGAACGCGCAGGCAGCGCTCAACTGCTCCTGGGTGCCGTTGACGAGGTCGTGCACGAAGTCGCGCTCGGGGACGTCGAGGTCGTCCACGTCGAGGACGGCGCAGGCCCAGGCCTCGGCGAGCGCGTGGGTCACCGCCTGGTTCTGTCGCAGCCCCAGCAGCGGCACGGAGGCGTCGGCCTCGTCGCGCAGGTCGAAGTTGACCAGCGACTTGCGCCGCATGATGGTGAGCGGCAGCAGCCGGTAGCGGCAGCCGTTCACGACCAGGACGGGGGCGGCCGCGGGCACCGAGAAGTCGACGCTCACCCGCCGGCGCACCGTGCGGTCGTCGCGGAACGACACCGACTCGACCCGGCGGTGGACCCACTCGGGGCTCGCCAGGATGAGGCCGAGCTCGCGCAGACCGCACTCCCGGCAGCGCAGCGTCTCCTCGATCACGTCGACGGCCCTCGTGTCCGACAGGTCGGCGACGACCGTGACCTCGTGCTGGTGCTCAACGTGGGGCGGGCGCGTCGTGGACCAGATCTCCTCGGCGGCTCTCATGCCTCGGGAGAGGCGCGACGGCCTACCCGTGATACGCCGACCGTTCAGTCCGCCGGGAGCGGGAACACCTCGCCGCCCGGCCAGCGGCCCAGCGACTGATAGCGGCGGCGGGCGAAGCGCCAGCCGGCCGGGGTGCGGGCGTAGTCGTCGCGGTAGATGCCGTAGATGTCGCTGCGGTCGACCTCGCCCCGCAGGCGGCGCAGCTCGCACATGAACACGCGGGCGGTGGCGGCGTCGCGGTCGCCGCCGGGCCACAGGTCGACGTGGGCGTTGAGCACGACGAACTCGAAGAAGTCGAAGCGGGCGATCGCCTGCTCGACGAACTCGCCGAACGCCTGCGGGCCCACCACCTCGATGGCCGGGCGGGTCACCAGGTCGACCGAGACCACGGCGTCGGGCAGGAACTGGTCGGCCAGCGCCGGCCAGTCGTGGCGGGTGATGGCGTCGGCGTAGGCGGCCAGCAGGCGGGTGATGGCGGCGTGGTCGATCGTCGCCGCGACGTCGTCGGTCATCGGAGGTGGCGGACAGGGCGGTCAGCGGGTGCGGGCCGCGCTCTCGAGGTCGGCCGGGGTGAAGGGACCGATCGCCCGGTCCTCGGACACGTAGTGGTACAGCGCCACGCCGAACACGCCCCGGGTGGCGCCGGCGAACACGGCGGCGGCCACGGCGATGACCAGCCCGATCACCAGCAGCAGGCCGCCGCCGGCCTGGGCGCCGGCGTTGCCGGTGGCCAGCAGCGCCACCCCGCCCACCACGACGAGGCCGCCGAGCAGGATGAAGAGCCCGGACACCCCGCCGATGACCACGTTGCCGGTGACCTGCTGGCCCCAGCGCTGGCGGAACAGCGACGCCGACCGCTTCATGGCGGCGAAGGGCCCGATGCCCTCGAACGCGAGCACCGGCACCACCAGGAAGGTGACCAGCGACCAGATGGCGCCGCCCAGCGAGGCCATCACGTCGCCGGCGGCGCCGGCCCGGTCGCGGATGGCCCCGAGCACCAGCGACACCACCACCGACACCAGCGCCCACGAGGCGATGACGCCCAGCCGGCTGCGGGCCACCGCGTGGGCCGCCTTGATGTCGGGCGTCTGCCCACCGAGCGCGCGGTCGGCGGCCGAGGCCAGCGCCACGTTGAAGTAGATGACGAAGAACGAGGCCAGGTAGGCGCCGATGGCGATGAGGATCACGCCGCCGACCTGGGCCCCGGTCGACGCGTCGTCCCGGGCCAGCAGCGCGGCGCCGGGCAGGGCGAAGACGAGGGCGGCCAGCAGCGCCAGCGCCCCGCCGGTCAGCGGGAGGCGGGCGAGGCCGGGGTGCGACCGGATGACGCTCCACGCCGTTTTCGTCAGCTGCCACCCCCGGCGCATCCGGTCGAACATGTCACTGATGGTACTTGCGGGATGTCCGTGGTGGTCCATGGCCCTTCGACACCGGGACGGCGGCGGCCCGATGGTCCTCCGGGCAGCCGTGTGCTTCGCCCAGCGGACGGCCGCGACCGGAACCTCCCCGGGTGCGGGCCGATCAGGCCGGCGGGCGCAGGTCGAGCACCTGGCCCAGGCCGGCTATGTCGAACACCGGCTGCAGCGACGGCGGGACGACCACCACCAGCCGCGCGCCGTCCTCGGTGAAGCGGGTGTGGGCCGCCACGATCACGCTGATCCCGAACGAGTCGAGGAACGTGACCTCCCCCAGGTCGAGCGTCACCGCCACCACACCCTGGTTGTGCAGGGCCAGCAGCTCGTCGTGGACGGCCGGGCCCTGGGCGATGTCGAGGTCGCCCGCAGGCCGGACCACGGCTTCGCCCTCTGCCGGCGGCGGGGCCGCGGCGGGCGCCGCCGGCGCGGGACCGTCGGGATGGGCGGCCCGCCAGGTGGGCCAGGGGACCGGCGCGGCCCCGACGAGCTGATCGACGAACTGGCCGATGAACCAGCGGCGGTAGGCCACGATCTCGGGCGGGGAGGCCGTGGTCATCAGCGCCACGCCCGCCAGGCTGTACTCGTCGGCCTCGTCGAGCAGGCGGCCGAGGTGGGTGAGCCGGGCGGCGGCGTCGGCCGGCACGTCGAAGGTGAGGTCGACCGTGGGGTCGTCCCGGTCGATGGCGGCGGCCAGGTCGGCGGCGGGCAGCTCGTCGAACCCGGCGTCGCGGCGGTCGAGCTCCTCGACCAGCGCCAGGAGCCGGGGCGGCGCCTCGTCGGGCCCGACCCGTTGCCGCAGGAGGTCGAACTCGCGGCGCAGCGCGTCGTGGTGGGCGGCCGCCCGGGCATGGACCGCCACCGGCAGGCCCAGCAGCCGCACGGTCACCCTCGGCCCGCGGTCGTCAGCCTCGGCGGCGGCCCGGGCCATCTCGAACCACACCCACTTGCCCCCGTCGACGGGGGTGACGCCCCACGAGGAGCTGAGGTGGTCGACGATGCGCAGACCCCGGCCGGTGATGGCGGCCGGGCCGTAGTTCTTGGCCGCCGGCAGGAGCGGGCTGGCGTCGAAGACCTCGACCCGCACCGCCTCGGACCCCGTGGTCACCCGGACGCCGAACCCGCTGCGCCCGTGGAGCAGCGCGTTGGTCACCAGCTCGGACACCGACAGCAGCAGGTCGCCCTCGCTGGTCACGTCGTCGGGGGCGACGTCGCGCACGAACTGGCGCGCGCCCGCGAGGTTGCCGGAGTCGGGATCGAACCACCGCTCCGCGATCTGGGCGGCGTCCAGCGTGACCTCGTCGATGGGCACCACACTACGGCCCGGCTCGCCGGGCTTGGCCTATCCGTCGATGCGGGCGGGCAGACCGAACTCGGCGAACAGATGGGGGTAGATGAAGTTGTGGTGGCCCACGATGCGGCCGCCGGCGGTCTCGATGACCTGGATGGCCCACGGCTCCCACACGCCCTCGGCCACCTTGTGGTAGTTGCCGAACCCGCCGGTGCCGTTGACCGACACCGGCAGCAGCCGGCCGTCCTTGCACACGATGCCCTCGCCGAGGAACCAGTCGGCCAGCTCCTGCGGGCCCACCAGCCACACGTCCCATGGCGGCATCGACAGCACGACGTCGTCGCGCAGGAGGCCGACCAGCGCCGGGATGTCGTAGCGCTCGAACGCGTCGACGTACCGGGCCAGCAACGCCTGGTTGTCGGGGTCGATCGTGTCGTCGAGCTGCTCGCCCTCGACGGTGGCCAGCGTGGCCCGGGCCCGCTGCAGCGCGCTGTTGACCGAGGCCACGGTGGTGTCGAGCAGCTCGGCCACCTCGGACGCCTGCCACCGCAGCACGTCGCACAGGATGAGCGCCGACCGCTGGCGGGCGGGCAGCAGCTGCAGGGCGGCCACGAAGGCCAGCCGGATCGACTCGCGGG
>DASXRH010000645.1:0-8225 GCA_036506715.1 Acidimicrobiales bacterium | reverse complement strand
GTCTACCTCCGCACCGCCACGGCCGTGGGCCAGGAGGGCTGGGCCAACTTCGGGTACGTCAAGATGCCGGACTACCGGTGGGGCATCTTCCTGGCCGACCCCGAGCCCGACCGCCGGGTCGGCTTCGGCGACCACCTGGGTGAGCCGGTCTGGCAAGAGGTTCCCGGCGAGTACCGGTCCGATCTGCGTCGGCTGGTGATCGTGCAGGGCGACACCGAGCCGGCGTCGGTGGAGCAGCAACGACATCTGTGCACGACCGCGCCGAGCCTCTACGACATGCGCAACCTGTTCCAGGTCAACGTCGAGGAGGGCCGCCACCTGTGGGCCATGGTGTACCTGCTGCACCGCTACTTCGGGCGCGACGGGCGGGACGAGGCCGACGAGCTGCTCGAACGCCACTCCGGCGACAGCGACAACCCCCGCATCCTCGGCGCCTTCAACGAGCCGACACCCGACTGGCTGTCGTTCTTCTTCTTCACCTACTTCACCGACCGGGACGGCAAGTACCAGCTGGCCTCCCTGCGGGAGAGCGCCTTTGACCCGCTGTCGCGCACGTGCGAGTTCATGCTCAAGGAGGAGGCCCACCACATGTTCGTGGGCGCCTCCGGCGTGGGCCGGGTCGTGCAGCGCACGGTGGAGCTCATGAAGGAGCACGACACCGACGACATCCGCCCGTTCGGCGGCATCGACGTCGCCACCCTGCAGCGCTACCTGAACTTCCACTACAGCGTGTCGCTCGACCTGTTCGGCGCCGAGACGTCGACCAACGCCGCGAACTACTTCGCCGCCGGGCTGAAGGGCCGGTTCCACGAGGAGCGCCGCGCCGACGACCACCGGCTGCTGGGCGCCACCCGGGACGTCCCGCAGGTGGCCGACGGGCGCATCGGGTCCCGGGAGGCGCCGGCGTTGGCCGCGCTCAACGAGACCCTGCGCGACGACTACACCGCCGACTGCCAGAAGGGCGTCGACCGCTGGAACCGCACGCTGGAGGCCGTCGGCCGGGAGCTGGCGCTCCCCCACGCCGGGTTCAACCGGGCGGTCGGCGAGTTCTCGGCCCACCGGGTCGGCCCCGACGGCCGGGTGATCGGCGGCGACGAGTGGGCGGCCGGGGTGGACGGCTGGTTGCCGACGGCCGCCGACCGGGCCCACGTCGAGTCGCTCATGCGCGGCGTGGCCGAGCCGGGGAAGGTGGCCGGGTGGCTGGCCGCCCCCGCCACCGGCATCCACCAGAAGCCCGTCGACTACGAGTACGTCAGGATCTGAGCGAGCGGACAGGGGGGATCACGATGACGGCGCACAACGCAGCGGCCTGGCTCCTCGACCGGCACGTCGAGGCGGGTGACGGGGGGCGCACCGCCTATGTCGTCGAGGGGGCCGCGACCACCTACGCCGGGCTCCAGCGCGAGGTGTGGCGAGCCCAGAACGCCCTGCGGGCGTTCGATGTGCGGCGGGGCGAGCGCGTGGCGCTCGTGCTCGACGACGAGCTGGCCTTCCCGGCCTGGTTCCTCGGCGCGCTGCGGTCCGGGGTGATCCCGGTGCCGCTGTCGACCATGCTCACGGCCGGCGAGGTGGCCGCCATCGTGGCCGACGCCGAGGCGGGAGCGGTGGTCGTGTCGGGCGGCTACGAGGGCCACCTCGACACCATCGCCGGCGCCGCCCCCGACGTGCGCGCCGGCGTCGTGATCGGCGGCGTCACGGCCGACCACCCGGTCCCGGTCCGGCCGTGGGCCCAGTTCGCCGACCGGACCGAGGCGCCGGTGGCGGCCACGCGGGAGGACTCCCCCGCCTTCTGGCTCTACAGCTCGGGCACCACCGGCATCCCCAAGGGCGTCATGCACCGCCACGGCAGCCCGCGGGCCACGGCCGAGACCTACGCCCGCTCGGTGCTGGCGATCGGGCCCGAGGACCGCACGCTGTCGGTGGCCAAGCTGTTCTTCGCCTTCGGGCTGGGCAACTCGCTGACCTTCCCGCTGGCCGTGGGCGCGGGCAGCATCCTCAACCCCCACCGGCCCACGCCGCCGGCCGTGATCGAGCTGGTGCGGACCACCGCCCCCACGCTGTTCTTCGCCAGCCCCGGGTTCATCGCCGCCATCCTCGACGCCGCCCCGCCCACCGACACGTTCGCCTCGGTCCGCTGCACGGTGACGGCCGGCGAGGCGCTGCCGGCCGACCTCCAGCGGCGGTTCGCCGAGCGGTTCGGCCACCCGGTCCTGGACGGGATCGGCTCGACCGAGGCCCTCCACATCTTCCTGTCCAACACCAAGG
Source organism: Acidimicrobiales bacterium (assembly GCA_036506715.1). Lineage (GTDB taxonomy): Bacteria > Actinomycetota > Acidimicrobiia > Acidimicrobiales > VFJN01 > ZC4RG19. Next base: position 5,960 of record DASXRH010000645.1, on the reverse strand, counting down.
GCGCCGAGCGGCCCGGCACCAGCGGCACGCCGGTCGAGGGCTACGCGGCACGCCTCGTCGACGACACGGGCGCCCTCGTCACCCAGCCCGACACGCCCGGCTACCTGCAGGTCCGGGGCCCGTCGCTGGCGACCGGCTACTGGTGCCGGGACGAGGCGACCCGGGCGGCGTTCCAGGGCGAGTGGCTGGCCACCGGCGACGTCTACTCGACCTCGGCCGACGGCTACTGGACCTTCCACGGCCGCAACACCGACATGATCAAGGCCGGCGGGATCTGGGTCTCGCCCGCCGAGGTCGAGTCCGTGCTGGTCGAGCACCCCGACGTGCTGGAGGCGGCGGTGGTCGGGTCCCGCGACGCCGACGGGCTGGAGATGGTCGTCGCCTTCGCGGTGCCCCGCCAGGGCCACACGATCGACGCCGCCTCGGTCGACGCCCACTGCCGGTCACGCATGGCCGCCTTCAAGCGGCCCCGGCGGCTGGACGTCGTCGACGCGCTGCCCAAGACGGCGACGGGCAAGGTCCAGCGCTTCGCGCTGCGGGCCCGGCTCGAGGACGAACGGCGGGCGTGACCCGGGCCCTGGTCGACATCGCCGGCGGGCGGCTGGACACCCGGTGGGAGCCGGCCGCCCCGGGCGCCGAGGACCGCCCGCCGCTGGTCTTCCTGCACGAGGGCCTGGGGTCGGTCGACCTGTGGCGCGGCTTCCCCGACGCCGTGAGCGACCGGGCCGGAGGGCCCGCCACCCTGGTGTTCTCCCGCCACGGCTACGGCCGCAGCGATCCGGCCCCGCTCCCCCGCCCGGTCTCGTACATGCACCACGAGGCGGCGGTGGTGGTGCCGGCGGTGCTCGACCGGTTCGGCCTCGGCGCGCCGGTCCTGGTGGGCCACAGCGACGGCGCCTCCATCGCCGTGCTGTACGCCGGCGCCGGCCACACGGTGGCGGGGCTGGTGCTGATCGCCCCCCACGTGTTCGTCGAGGACGTCACGGTGGCGTCGATCGCCGCCGCCCGGGACACCTACGAGACCGCCGGCCTCCGGGACCGCCTGGCCCGCCATCACGACGACGCCGACGCCACCTTCCGGGGCTGGAACGACATCTGGCTCGACCCGGCGTTCCGGTCGTGGACCATCGAGTCGTCGCTGCCCGCCATCACCTGCCCGGTGCTGGTGGTGCAGAGCGAGGGCGACCCCTACGGCACGGTCGCCCAGGTCGAGGCCGTCGAGTCCCGCGTGACCGGTCCCGTGCAGCGCCTCCTCGTCGCCGGCACCGGCCACGCCCCCCACGTCGACGCCCCGGACGCGGTGACGGCGGCGGTGGCGGGGTTCCTGCAGCAGGTGCGGCGCCCGGGTCATCGGCCGAGCGGGCGCTCGTCGAGGTAGACCGCCAGCGACGTGGCGAACATCTCGCCGCCCAGCTCCGGCGGCTCGAGCCGGTCGAGGGCGGCCAGCGTCTCCGGGTCGGCCAGCGCCTCCTCGGGGCTGAGCCCGCGGTCGGCGGCGGCGGACAGGATCCGGTCGACCCGGGGGTCCAGGCGGTGGCGGGCCCGCTCCCGCTCGGACACCGAGCGGGCGATGAGGCGGACGTCGGAACGCTCGGTGACCGGAGCGAGCGTGTCGCCCCGGACCACGAGGAGGCGGGCCTGGACCGGGCCGGACTCCTCGGCGTGGTGGGGGGTGAACTCGATCGCCCGCTCCCGGGGGACCCGGATGTCGAACCCCCGCCTCTCGAGCTGGAGCACCAACGCCCGGCCGTACCACGAGCCCGGAGTCACCGGGTCGGACACGACCACCGGGCCGGCGTCCGGGTCCAGGTGCTCGACGACCGCGGGCACGAGCGCGGCCACCAGGGCGCCGTCGTCGGCGTCCGGCGTGCCCGCAGTGGCGGCCCCGGCGACGTTGACGGCGGTCAACACCACGAGGCCAGCCGTGGCGGCGGCGGTGAGCGCCCGTTCCGCCCGCCGGCCCCAGCGGTCGACCAGCGCCAGCCACGCCGCCCAGGCCACGACGACGAAGGCCAGCAGCGGTGGCATCCAGGTCCACCGCAGGCGATAGTCCATCACCGGTCCGACCGTCCTGGTCACGGCCACGATCCCGAGCGCCAGCGCCGCCGCCAGCACGACCACCAGCGACCGGCCGTCCCGCCGCCGGCGCCACAGCCAGACCGCGGCGGCCCCCACCGGGACCAGCAGTACGGGCACGGCGGGCGCGCGGAGGAAGCCGGACTCACCGCTCGGCGTCATCGGCCGCTTGGCCGCCAGCCACTCGGGCGGCAGCCCGAACTGGCCCGTGACGACCGACCACCCGTCGCCGAGTCCGTGCACCCCCTCGTCGCCCGCCCTGAACCACTCGAACGTGCGCCGGGCGTTGCTCGGCGAGTGGAGCAGCACGTCGGCCACCGGCGGAGCCCACACCACGGCCAGCACGGCGGCTGTCGCCAGGACGGCCGTGCGCAGCGAACGCCGGTCGGCGGCCCGGTTCGGGCCGTCCGCCCGCAGCACCGCCACGATCAGCCACGCCGCCCCGCCGACCAGGAGGGGAACGGCCAACGCGACGAAGCCCACGTGGGTCTGGGACAGGAACGAGGCCACCAGCGCCCCGACCGGGAGGGCCCACGCCTCCCGGCACGCCATCGCCCAGGTGAGGAACAGCATCAGCCCGAAGGGCAGGGTGACGACGACGACGTTCTGGAAGTCGTGTACGGCGTCAGCGCCCAGGGTGCGTAGGACCAGGGCACAGGCGACGAGGGTGCACAGCAGCAGCGGCCGGCCGCCCCGCCGCCGGGCCACCACCGCCATCCCGGCGATCGACCCGCCGTTGACGGCCAGCGCGCCCAGGTTCAGCCCCACCGAGGCGCCGCCCGTCAGCCAGTAGAACGGGGCGAGCAGGTAGAACGACAGCGGCCCGGGGTGGTTCCAGTCGGCGTGGGACCACAGGCCGGTCAGCACCGCGTGGCGCCCGACAGACCGCACCGCGATCTCGGTGCCGGCGTGGTCCCCGGTGGGCACGTAGTCGCTGCCGACCGCGGTCAGCAGCGCCACGGCCGACACCGCCAGAGGCAGCAGCGCCAGGGCGAGCAGCCACCACGTCCGCGCCGGCGCGCCGTCGTCGTCGACGCCGTCGGCCGCGCCGGCCGCGTCGGCACGTGCGCCGCCACCGGTGATCCGTGCCGCCGTCCCAACCATGCGCGGGACAGTAGCGGAGGAACCGGCGCTTGTTGACGGGCGCGACAGTTCTGCCGGTGCCCCGAGTCAGGTGCGCCGGAGGGCGAGGACGGCGATGTCGTCGGTCGGGCGCTCGAACCCCACCATCCGCAGCATGACCGAGGTGCACACCTGCTCGGGGGCCGCGGCGGTCACGGTCTCGCACAACCGGGCCAAGCGGGCCGTGAGCTTCGTGCCCCGCCGCTCGATGAGCCCGTCGGTGTAGAAGCAGACGGCCGCGCCGGGCGGGAGGTCGACCGTGGTCACCGGGCGCGACCACGTGCCGGGGACGCCGAGCGGGGGGCCGACGGGCACGTCGAGGTAGCGGCCCCGCTCGCCGGGGACGGCCATGACCGGGGCCGGGTGGCCGGCGATCGCCAGGTGGAACCGGTCGAGCGACGGGTCGATCACGGCGACGATGGCGGTCGCCATCGCGTCCGGGTCGAAGTGCCGGAGCTGGTGGTCGACCATGTCGAGCACCGCGCGCGGGTCGCCCTGGTGGGCGAGGCTGTGGGCCCGCAGGGCGCTGCGGATGCGCCCCATCACCACGGCCGCCCGCAGGCCCTTGCCGACCACGTCGCCCACGCTGGCGCAGATCCCCCCCGACGGCAGGACGAAAAGGTCGTACCAGTCGCCGCCGACCGATCCGCCGGCGCCGGCGATGTAGCGGAAGGCCGCCTCCAGCCCCTGTATCCGCGGGAGCGCGTCGGGCAGCAGGCTGCGCTGCAGCACGACCGAGGCGTTGCGCTCGGACTCGGACAGCGACGCCAGGGTGGCCAGCGCCACCCGGTCCGCCACCATCTGGAGCAGTTCGACGTCGTTGTCGTCGAACCGGCGGCTCCGCACCGTGCCGACGTGGAGGACCCCGAGCAGCCGGCCCTCGACGAGCAGCGGCACGCCGAGCAGCGACCGGACCCCGCTCTCCCGCAGCACGGGGTTGACCACGTCCGCGTCGGCGATGTCCTCGATCGCCGCCGGCTGCTTGGTCGCCGCGATCCGCCCGGCGAACCCCCGGCCGACCGGCACCCGCGCCGCCTGGTACACCTCCTCCTCGATGCCCCGGGCGGCCGTGGCCACGAGCTCGCCGGTGGGCTCGTCGAGCAGCAGGACGACAGCCGTGTCCGCCGCCAGGACGTCCCGCACCCGGTCGAGCAGCTCGACGAGGAGCTCCTCGACGTCGAGGTGGGCCAGCCGGGCGCCGGTCACTGCCTCGATGTCCCGAAGGCGGTCACCCGCCCCCTTCTCGAGGCCGTGCTGGCGTGGCGCCACGTGTCGGACTCTACCGACCCCCCACCCCACCCGGGACCGCCTCCGCCCACCCAGGCGGGGCGAGCCCCAGGAGACGCACGGACCAACCACACTGGACGGTGTGGTCGTCGTTCCCCGTGCCCCAGGGCCCCTGGTGTCGTTGGACGTCGACCGGCGTCGCCGCGACCCGGACGACCTGGACGACCTGATCGACGAGCTCCTGCCTGACGTCGATGACCCGCCGGGCTGGTTCGACGTCGGTCTGATCGGTGTCGGCGCGGGGCTGCTGCTGTGGGTCGCGATCGGCAGCCCTCCCACGATCGTCCTGCCGGCGGGAATCGTCGCCCTGTCCCTTGGCTGCATCCTGCCGGCGCGGACGGCATGGCGGCGCGTCCGCCAGGGACGGCAGCGCCGTCGCCGCGCGGCCGTGCTGAGCACCGGCGTCCCGCTCGACGTCTCGTCGCCGGTGTCGCGACGGCTCGTCCAGGCGTACGAGGACGTGCTCCGAGCCGCACGCGGTCAGGACATCGGATCAACGGCCCTCGCGGCTGCCCACACCGCCCTCCTGGAGTCGGCGTCGCTCCTCAACGGTCGAGCACCCGCATCCGCGCGCGAGACCAGCTACCTCGAGGCGCGGGCGGGCGCCGTCGAGGCTCTCGCCGCGGCACTGCGGGAGCTGCCTCGCACGGACCCGGCGATGGTCGACACGATGACGCCGACCGTCGACTCGGGGGCGCTCATCGAGGCGCGCCACGAGCTGGACCGGATCACCGGTTCCAACTCGGTCTCGCAGCTCGAGCAGATCACGCACGAGCTCGAGACGCAGCACCGTGACGACGACTGACGAGCCCGCGTCGCGCGGGGTGGAGCCCGAACCGGCTGACGATCAGATCGAGGTAGGCAACCTCGGGCGCATCCTCGCACTTCCTCTCGTGCCCTTCGTGGCGTTGTGGGAAGGGGCCAAGGCGTGCGCACGCGGCGGCGCGGCGGCGGGCCGATGGGCCGCCGCCACGATCCGGGGATTCGCCCGGTACCTGGGACGGCTCGCCCGGGGGCTCGGGCGGATCGTCACGTGGCCGTTCCTTCGGGCGTTTCGAGGGCTGAGTCGGCTCGTCGCGGCGGTCCGGTCCGCTGCTGCGTGGCTGTGGAGCGAGGTGGTGGTCTGCGCCCGACAGTGTGCGCGGCTGCTGTCCGCAGCCGTCGGACTGGCCCTGCGCCCGGCCCGGGCCGCCGGCCGCGCCGCACTCGCGCTGCTCCGCCGCGTCGGCGTCGCCCTTCGCTCCGCCGCGCAGGCGGTCGCCGCGCCCGTACGGGCCCTCACACGTGCGACCGCCGCACTGCTGCGACGCTGGCTGGTCGTGGCCCGAGCGCTCGCCAAGGCCGCCGCGGCCGGCCTCCGTACAGCCGGCCGCGCCGCACTCGCGCTGCTCCGCCGCGTCGGCGTCGCCCTTCGCTCCGCCGCGCAGACGGTCGCCGCGCCGGTACGGGCCCGCGCACGTGCGACCGCGGCGCTG
>DASXRH010000644.1:0-4076 GCA_036506715.1 Acidimicrobiales bacterium | reverse complement strand
AACGCGCCGCAGTCCAACATCCTCTCGGCCGCCGAGCACACGATGGCCCTGCTCCTGGCCCAGGCCCGCAACATCCCGCAGGCCCACGCCGCGCTGGTCGCCGGCCGCTGGGAGCGCTCGCAGTGGGAGGGCGTCGAGCTGTCCGACAAGACGCTCGGCGTCGTCGGCCTGGGCCGCATCGGCAAGCTGGTGGCCCAGCGGGCCCACGCGTTCGGCATGAAGCTGGTGGCCAACGACCCGTTCGTGTCGGCCGAGCGGGCCCGCGAGCTGGGGATCCAGCTCGTCGGCCTCGACCGGCTGGTCGAGGTGAGCGACTTCGTCACGCTCCATGTGGCCAAGACGCCCGAGACCGTGGGCCTCATCGGCAAGGACCTGCTGGCCCGGGCCAAGCCCGGTATCCGCATCATCAACGTGGCCCGGGGCGGCATCGTCGACGAGGCGGCGCTGGCCGAGGCCATCCGCATCGGGCACGTTGGCGGGGCCGCCCTCGACGTGTTCGCCGCCGAGCCCACCACCGACTCGCCCCTCTTCGGCCTGCCCCAGGTGGTGGTGACGCCCCACCTGGGCGCCAGCACCCGCGAGGCCCAGGACAAGGCCGGCGACACCATCGCCGAGCAGATCGGCCTGGCCCTCGCGGGCGAGTTCGTGCCGTTCGCCGTGAACGTGAGCGCCGCCGAGGCGTCCGAGACCGTGCGCCACTTCCTGCCGCTGGCCGAGCGGCTGGGCGAGATCTTCACCGCCCTGGCCGAGGGCCTGCCCCGCACCCTGGAGGTCGAGTACGCCGGCCAGATCGCCGACTCCGACACCCGCATCCTCACCTTGTCGGTGCTGAAGGGCGTGTTCGGCGGGGTGACCGACGAGCCCGTGTCGTACGTGAACGCCCCCCGCATCGCCGTCGAGCGGGGCGTCGAGGTGCGGGACACGTCCACCGCCACCGCCCACGACTACGTGAACCTCATCTCGATCCGGGGCGGCGGGCATGGCCTCGGCGGCACGCTGGTGGGGCTGCGGGGCGAGCCGCGCATCGTCATGCTCGACGGCCACACGGTCGACGTGCCCCCGGCCAGCCACATGCTGGTGGTGCGCAACGACGACCGGCCGGGGATGATCGCCTACGTGGCCGGCGTGCTGGCCGACGGCGGCATCAACATCGGCGACATGCACCTGGGCCGGACCGAGCGGGGCGAGGCCGCGCTGCAGGTCATCGCCACCGACCGGTCGGTGCCCGGCGACGTGCAGGACGCCATCCGCAAGGGCGACGGCATCATCTCGGTCCACGCCATCGGCTGAGGCCCGGCGGCGGTCGGGTCGGGTGGGCGGCGACGTCTTGGTGGTGCCCGGTCCTCGCCGTGGGCGACGCCGGTCGCCGTCGGGTCAGGTGGGCGGCGACTTCTTGGTGGTGCCCGGACCTGCGCCGTCGGCTGACCCGGCGGCGGTCGGGTCAGTGGGCGGCGACTTCTTGGTGGTGCCCGGGGCCTTCTTGGCGGATGCCTTCTTGGCCGGGGCGCCGGCGTCCTTCTTGGCGGACGCCTTCTTCTCCGGGGCGGCCGCCTGCTTGGCCGGCGGCGCCTTGGCCGTGGCCTTCTTGGCGGCCGGGGCCTTCTTCGCCGCCGCCTTCGTGGGCGGCGGCTCGGGAGCCGGAGCCGGAACCGGAGCCGGCTCGGGCTCGGCGGTGGTGGTCTCGTCCGGCGCGGTCGGCAGCTTGTCGGGCGCGTCGGCACTCGGCCCCGAGCGGTCGACCGGGGCGACGTCGGGCAGCGGCCGCGGGCCGGTGCCCGGGGACGGCGGGGTGGTGGGCGGCGAGGGCTGCTGGGAGCGCACCGCCCGCAGCACCGCCTGGGCGATGCCCGCCAGCAAGACAAGCAACCCCACCCGGCGCAACAGTCGGCGACTCACGGCCCCGAGGCTAACGCCCGGCCGACCCCCGGGTCGGAACGGCTGCGGCCCCGGGCCTCACTGCGGGCGGCGCAGGCCGTCCCGCCAGCGGATCTCGTCCCAGGGCGCCAGCTCGACCGACCGGGGCGACACCGCCCACGACGCCCCCCGGCTGGTCACCAGCAGCACGATCAGGGCGGCGGCCACCAGGAGCGCGGCGATGCCCACGAACTCGAGGTTGCCGTTCCACACCGGGTCGTAGGTCCACGGGTGGCGGGCCAGCGATACCGCCACCGTCAGCAGGTAGGGCACGATCCACACCCCGGTCACCAGCCAGCGGGCGAGCCGCAGCCGGTCGGCGCCGGCGGTGTCGTCGTCGACCCGGGCCCGGCGTTCCAGGCCCCGCAGCAGCAGCCACAGCGCCAGGCCCCCGGCCACCACCGCCGCGGTCAGTCCCACCAGCCGCCACGCCGTGACCGGCGTGAACACCAGCTGCAGCGAGACCCCGCTCCGGATCTGGTCGGACCCCTGCCGGCCGGTCAGCTCGAGGCCGGTCGCGGGGTCGATGCGGATGTACCGGAAGGGCAGCGCCGCATCGGCCAGGCTGAGCGTGGCGGCGACCCAGGCCAGCCGGGCCGCGGCGGTGAGCGAGAGCATGCCGGCCCCGACGGCGACGAGCGCCCACCCGACGGGATCGGGCAGCAGGTCGAGCGATTCCGTCCGGAAGTCGAAGGCGACCAGCCCCACCCCGACGGCGATCGGCACCAACGGTCGCATGGCCCGAGCGTACGCGGTGGCGACCGCCCGCTCCCGGCGGGTTTCTGCCCGATCGAGGGGTCAGGACCGCCCGGGCCGGTAGGTGCCGAAGCACCACACGTTGCCCTCGGGGTCGCGGACCGCGTACTCCCGCGAGCCGTAGTCCTGGTCGGTCAGCTCCATCACGATCTCGGCCCCGGCGGCGACCGCGTGGGCGTGGTGGGCGTCCGGGTCATCGAGAGCGACGTAGACGGCGGTGGGCCCGAGATCGAAGGGGCCGCCCGAGCTGCGGCCGAGGCCGATGACGCAGCCCCCGAGCTCGATCTCCCCGTAGGCGAACTCGCCGTCGGGCGTGCGGTGGACGGCGTGCTCCCGGAACCCGAACGCGTCCGCGAGGAACCGCATCGCCTTGTCGGGATCCGCGCTGTGGAGGACGGGCTGGATGGTGACATTGGTCTCCTGGGTCATGGGCCGACCGTACGACCGCGTCTCGCCCCGGTCTTGGACGAATGCGACGTGGCCGCCGCCGCTCTAGGCTGCGGCGGTCGGGTGGACGGGGGCCACCCCCCGAGCTGGGAAGGGAGGACCGTGGACACGACGTCCCACGCTGGGGCGACGCCAGCCGAGCCTCGGCCCGCCGTGCCCGGCTCCGAACGGCCCGCGCCCGCCCTCGGACGGTGGCCTGCACTCGACGGCATCCGGGGCATCGCCATCGTCCTCGTGGTGCTCGTCCACTCGGGCAACTCCCTGTGGCCGGCGGCCAGCTCCTGGTTGGCCAAGAACGGCCCGCTGGGGGTCCACCTTTTCTTCGTGCTCAGCGGCTTCCTCATCACCACGCTGCTGCTGACAGAGCACCGGCGCACCGGTGGCATCCGGCTGGGGGACTTCGCCGCCCGCCGGGCCCGACGGCTGCTGCCGGCGGTGCTGGCGCTGCTGGGTGTGATGGGGGTCGTCGCCGCCCTGGGCGACCGGCTGCGGGTGGCCACCGTGGCATCCAGCGCGATCTACGTGCTCACCTTCACGTCCAACTGGGCCATGCGGGGTCACAGCCTCCCGTTCGTCAACGACCTGACCGGCGGGGGCGGCATGGTGACCGAGGTCATCCACACCTGGTCGCTGGCCATCGAGGCCCAGTTCTACGCGGTCTGGGCCGTGGCCCTGTGGGCCGCCACCCGGGCCGGCTGGAGCCTGCGCCGCATCGCCGTCGCCACCACCGCCGTCGTCGTGGTGATCGCGGTCGCCCGGGCCGTCGCCTATGCCCGGGGCACTCCCTGGCTGACCCTCTACATCACGACCTGGAGCCGGCTCGACGCCCCGCTGGTGGGCTCTGTGGTGGCCATCGCCTTCGTGGCCGGGTGGCTCGGCCGACTCGACCGCCGCTGGCTGGTCGCGGTCGGCAGCCTCGGCCTCGCAGCCTTCGTGGCCGTGGCGTTCGTGACCAACTT
>DASXRH010000643.1:0-2300 GCA_036506715.1 Acidimicrobiales bacterium | reverse complement strand
GCCATCTCCATCCGCTACGAGGACGGCCGCTACGTACGGGCCGCCACCCGGGGCGACGGCCGCACGGGCGAGGACGTCACCGAGAACGTCCGCACCATCCCCCAGGTGCCCAAGTCGCTGGGGAAGGGCGCCCCGGCGGTGCTCGAGGTCCGTGGCGAGGTCTACATGGCGCTCAGCGCCTTCCGTGCCCTCAACGACCGGCAGCTGGCGGCCGAGCTGCGGCCCTTCGTCAACCCGCGCAACGCGGCCGCCGGCGCGCTCCGCCAGAAGGACCCCCGGGTCACCGCCGAGCGCGAGCTGGCCCTGTGGTGCTACCAGCTGGGTGAGGTCGAGGGCGGGCCGGCGTTCACCAGCCACCACGAGACGCTCGACTGGCTGGGGTCGCTGGGCTTCCCGGTCAACCCCGAGATCCGCCGGGTCAGCGGGCCCGACGAGGTGCTGGCGTTCAGCCTCCACTGGCAGGAGCACCGCCACGACCTCGACTACGAGATCGACGGGGCCGTGGTCAAGGTCGACGACCTGGCCCGGCGCGAGCTGCTGGGGTCGACGTCGAAGGCCCCCCGATGGGCGCTGGCCTACAAGTTCCCGCCCGAGGAGCGGACCACCCGGCTGAAGGACATCATGGTGTCGATCGGCCGCACCGGGCGGGCCACCCCCTATGCCGTGCTCGAGCCGGTGTTCGTGGGCGGGGCCACGGTGGGGCAGGCCACGCTGCACAACGAGGATCAGGTGCGGGCCAAGGATGTCCGCCCCGGCGACCGGGTCATCGTGCGCCGGGCCGGCGACGTCATCCCGGAGGTGCTGGGGGCGGTGGTGTCCGAGCGGCCCGCCGGCAGCGAGCCGTGGGTGTTCCCGACCACCTGCCCGTGCCCGGTGGGGTCGACGCTGGTGCGGCCCGAGGGCGAGGCCGAGCACCGCTGCATCCACCCCGAGTGCCCCATCCAGCGCCACGGGGCGATCGAGCACTTCGCCAGCCGGGGGGCGCTCGACATCGACGCGCTGGGTGAGAAGCGCATCTCCCAGCTCATCGAGGAGGGCATGGTGTCCAGCGTGGCCGACCTCTACGGGCTCGACTGGGAGCGGGTCGAGGGCCTCGAGCGGATGGGGGCGCTGTCGGCCAGCAACCTGCGGGCCTCGATCGAGGCGTCGAAGGCCCGCCCGCTGTCCCGGCTGCTGGTCGGGCTCAACATCCGCCACCTGGGTCCGGCGGGGGCCGAGGCGCTGGCGTCGGCGTTCGGTGACCTCGACCGCATCATGGGCTCGTCGGTCGAGGCGCTGGCGGCCGCCGACGGCGTGGGCACGGTCATCGCCGAGTCGCTCCACACCTGGTTCGCCGACCCCGCGAACCAGGCGCTGATCGAGCGGCTGCGGGCGGCGGGGCTCAACTTCCAGGGGCCCACGGGTGGCGACAGCCAGCCCAAGGTGCTGGCCGGCATGAGCGTGGTGGTGACGGGCACCCTGGAGGGCTACAGCCGGGAGGAGGCCGAGGCCGCCATCAAGTCCCGGGGCGGCAAGTCGCCGGGCAGCGTGTCGTCCAAGACGACGGCGGTGGTGGTGGGGGAGGGGCCCGGCGCATCCAAGGTGACCAAGGCCGAGGAGCTGGGAGTGCCCGTGCTCGACGAGGCGGGCTTCGAGTCCCTGCTGGCCACCGGCGAGCTGCCGGGCTAGGTCACACCACCTGGAAGCACCAGGGACTAGGTCACACCACCTGGAAGCACCAGGGGCTAGGTCACACCACCTGGAAGCACCAGGGGATGTTGCGGTCGGCCACCCCCCGGCCGTCGGCGATCCGCCAGATGATGGCGGTCACGCAGTTCTGGCCCGCCTGGTACTCCTCGACCGCCTTGCCGGGGCCGGGCGTGAACTCGATGAGCCCGATCTGCGGCGTGACCTGCAGCTCGTCCTCGGGGATCTCGGTGCCGTCGACCACCAGCGTGCCGCTCCACCCCACGGCCAGGTCGATGCCGACGGAGGACTGCTGGGGCACCTGGGCGTTGCGCCGGGGGATGAGGTTGTCGACCACCTTGGCGTCGGCCTCGGTCAGCACCGGGTCGTCCTCGCTGTTGCTGAGGGCCGAGAAGGCCACGCCGATGAGGACCAGCGCCACGGCGATCACCGCGGCGGCGACGAGCTTGAACCGGGTGCTGTACGGCGAGGTCGACGTGGCCATGGCCCCGGCATGTTCGCGCGGCGCCGGCCGCGACCAGTAGCCGGCCGCCCGGCGCCGCGCCGGCGCCCGCCGGGTCAGGGGCGGCCGGTGACGGCGCCCCAGGCCGCCCGGGCCACTCCGGCGCCGGTGG
>DASXRH010000642.1:0-2689 GCA_036506715.1 Acidimicrobiales bacterium | reverse complement strand
ACGAGGGCCTGTGGCCCACCGAGTACTACCCCCACAAGCGGGCGGCGGCCCGCAAGAGGTTCGAGCCGCTGCTGGCCTCCGACCCCGACCTCGCCGCCTACGCCGACGGCATGGCCCGCTACCTGGCCGGCCGGTCCGGCTGAGCGGGCCGGGCAGCCGCGGGGGCGCCGGGACGCGCCATGATCCCCGGGTGCGCCCCCCGCTGCCCGAGCCCGCCGCCCGCTACCTCGACCTGCTGGCCGGCTGCCTGACCCGCGACCTGTTCCTCGACGAGGAGGTCCGCAACATCGACCTCCGGGACTGGCCGGGCGGCGAGCCCGAGGGCCTGCGGGAGGTGCTGCGGGCCCGCCGATGGCGGGTCGTCCGCCACGGCGCCGACCGCACCACCCGGGCGGTGGGCAACGACTGGCCGCCCCACGCCGAGACCATGGTGGGCCTGGCCCGGCTGGCCAACGTCCTCGACGTCACCGCCGCGGCCCTGGCCGACGGCGTGCCCGGCGACCTCGTGGAGACCGGCGTGTGGCGGGGCGGCACCGCCATCTACCTGCGGGCGATCCTCGCCGCCCTCGGCGACCCCGACCGCCGCGTCTGGGCCTGCGACTCGTTCGCCGGGCTGCCCGAGGCCGACGGTGACCGCTACCCGATGGACGTGCCCCTGCGCCTCCACGAGCACGCGGCGCTGGCCGTCGGCCTCGACCGGGTGCGGGACAACTTCGCCCGCTACGGCCTGCTCGACGACCGGGTGCGGTTCGTGCCGGGCTGGTTCCGGGACACGCTGCCCGGCCTGGCCGCCGAGGTGGGAGCGATCGCCGTGCTACGGCTCGACGGCGACATGTACGAGTCGACCATCGACGCCCTCACCCACCTCGAGCCCCGTGTGGCGCCCGGGGGGTTCGTCGTCGTCGACGACTACGGCGGCATCGACGCATGCCGCCAGGCGGTCACCGACTACCGGGCGGCGGCCGGCATCGACGCCCCGGTCCATGCGGTCGACTGGACCGCGGTGTGGTGGCGCAAGCCCGGGCGCTGACCCTCAGCGGGGGATGGTCCGGTGGCGGGGCGGCACCAGGTGCTTGGTCCGCTTGGCCTCGTAGAGCGACGCGTCGGCCGCGTGCACGACCTCGCTGGCCAGCCCGCTGGCCACCCCGATGCTGACCCCCACCGTGACGGTGGGGCCGTCCTCGCACGTGATCGGCCGGGCGATGGCGCCCCGGATGCGCTCGGTCGAGGCGGCCACGCCCTCGGGCGTGGTGCCGTCGGCGAACACGATGGCGAACTCGTCGCCGCCGAACCGGGCCACCAGGTCGTCGCCCCGGACGGTGGCGGCGAGCCGGTCGGCCACCACCCGCAGCACGGCGTCGCCGGTGTCGTGGCCGTACGTGTCGTTGACCGGCTTGAACGCGTCGAGGTCGAGCAGCGCCAGCGTGACCGCCCCCGGGGCGGTCTCGAGCCGGTGGCGCAGCGCCGAGCGGTTGCCGACCCCGGTCAGAGGGTCGGTCAGCGCCTCCCGGCGCAGCGTCCGCTGCCGCCGGCGCTCGCCGAGCACCAGGGCGGCCAGCCGCAGCGACTGGCTGATGCCCTGCTCGGCCCCGAGGCTGAGCTCGGCCGGCACCGTCACCCACACCACCACGCACCCCATGACGTCGCCCGAGTGCGGGTCGGTCACCGGGAGGACCCACACGCAGCCGAAGCCCTCGGCCCGGGCCAGCGCGGCCAGGTCCTCGGGGAAGCCCCGGAAGTCGCTCCCGGACCGCCGGCGCCCGTCGACCAGGCACCGCCGCCACCAGCGGTCGTCGGCCACCAGGCGGGCGGCGGCGCTGCCCTCGGGGGCGCCGACCACAGGGGCGCCGTCGACGAGGCCCACCACCGCGGCCGAGCCGAGGAAGTCGGGCACCAGCCGGGCGCAGGCGGTGAGCACGTCGGGCAGCGGGGCGTCGGCCACCAGCAGGTCGACGACTCGGGCCACGCTGTCCAGCTCGCCGCCGGCCGGGCGGGAGATGACCATCAGCCCGTTGACGTCGGGGTCGTCCAGGAAGCTCTGGACCAAAGCCTCCATCGTGATCCACGTGCCGTCGCGTCGGCGCTTGCGGTAACGGAGCGGCTCGATGGTCAGCTCGGGGGCCCGGCCGGCGCTGGTCGAGGACCGCAGCTGGATCAAGCCGTGGACGATGCGGGGGACGTCGTCGGGGTGGACGGCCTCGAGCGACTCGCGGCCGCGGCGGCTGTCGGGGTCGGTGTCCATCACCCAGTCGGCCGACCGGCTCATCCACCGGGTGGTCATGTCGGCGTCGAGCAGCGAGACGACCATGGTCGGCAGCGAGTCGAGGGCACGCAGCAGCCGGGCGGCGATGTCGGTCGGGATGGCGTCGGCGTCGGGACCGTCGGACAGCGCCGTCATCGTCGGTCGCCCTCAGCCATGGCCTTCCCCCGTCCTCAGCGGTGCCATGGGCGCGGGCCGCGCACCACCCTCACATCCGACACCGGGATCGGCCCCCGCCGATCGGCCCCCAGCGTAGGCGCTCACGGAGGGGCGCCGCGCTACGTCCGTGCGCGCGGCTCGCGGATCTTGACAGCACGGCGAGGATGGCCCGGTCGCGACCAGGAGGCAGCCAGTGACCGACTTCTCGCCCGAGAGCAGGACCATGCCCAACGGGCCTGCTCCGTTCGCGCCGCGCAGCGACGACCGCCC
>DASXRH010000641.1:0-4836 GCA_036506715.1 Acidimicrobiales bacterium | reverse complement strand
GGGACGCCAGGTCGGTCAGTTCGACGCCCCGGCGCAGGGTCGAGTCGTCGAAGGCCAGCGCCACCTGGCCGTTGGACTGGAACAGGCCGTCGATCAGGGTGGTGTAGCCGAGGTAGAAGGGCTCGGTGGTCGGGGTGTTGTTGAGGCCGCGCTCGCCCTGGAAGCCGGTGACGGTGCTGCGCAGGCCGGCCAGCTGGGCATCGACCTGGTCGAGGGTGGGCGAGTAGGTGCGCTCGACGTCGCCGCCCCGCTTGGCGATCTCGGCCCGGAACTCGGCGATGGAGGCGTCGGTGGCCGCGGTGGCCTGCTCGTAGGAGGTGACGGGCAGCTCGAGAGCGTTCTCGAAGCCGAGCAGCCACACGCTGCCGTAGTTGCGCTCGTTCTGGAGTGCGGTGATGAGCCCGCCGGGGCCGATCGAGGCGGTGGCCAGCTCGGTCTGCTGGGCGACCTCGTCGGCGGCGCGGGCGCTCTGGGCCACTTCGAGCACCGACACGAGCAGCAGCGCCATGATCGGTATGGCCAGCGCGGCCGCCAGCTTGATGCGGATGGGGATGCGTCGGCGCACCGTGCGATCCTTCGGGGAGATCATGTGACCGGTCCTGGCTCGGGGATCAGCGCCTCGTCGGGGTCCGAGGCGGGGTCGAGGTCGGGCCGCGCCGCCAGACGCGTCACCGCCCCGATGTCGTCGGGCAGGCTGATGGCCCAGCCCAGGGTGGCGGGATCGTCGGTGAGCAGCACCACGGGGCGCCGCTCGGCCGCGGCGGCCAGCTGCTCCAGCAGCTCGTCGCGCAGGTCGGGGTGGTCCACCATCGGGTCGTCGAGCACGACCGGCACCTCGCCCGTGCCCACCAGGTCGGCCACCGCCTCGCGCACATCGTCGTCGATCACCTCGTCGGTCGGCACCACGGTGAGGTGGTCGTCCATCTCGCCCTGGGTGTCGTCGATGTCGGCCCGGGCCCGGTCGAGGTCGTCGGTGGCGCCGGCAAGCGCCACCTCGGCCCGCTCGACCTCGGCGGCCAGCGTCTCGCGCAGGCGGGGCAGCTCGCCGAGCGGGTCGTCGCCGGCCCGCGGGCGCAGCGCCGGGGGCAGGGCCTCGGCGATGCGGCGCAGGCGGCGCACGGCGTCGGACAGGGCGGCCGTGGCCCGCTCGACGGTGGCCTCGGCCCCGATGGCGGCCGACTCGGCGGCGGCCAGCGTGGTGCTGTACTCGGTCTCGGAGCTGTCGAGCGCCTCGGACACCGCGGCGATCTGGGACCGCAGCTGCTCGGCGGCGGCGATGCGCTGCAGCCGGCGCTCGTCGTGGGTGGCCCGGTCGTGGAGCTCGTCCTCGAGCATGCGGACCCGGTGGAGGGCCCCGCCCACGTCGGCCTGCGCGCCGCTCAGCGCGGCGTGGAGGTGCTCGGCCTCGACGCGGGCCCGGGCGTCCTCGTCGTCCAGCGAGGCCACGTCGCGGTCGAGGCGGCCGATGTCCCGCCGGCACTGGTCGCGCTCGGCGAGGTCCTGGTCCTGCTCGACCAGCCAGGTGACGGCGGCCTCGCGCACGCCGACGCCCACCGGCAGGATCTCGTAGCTGGCCAGCACGGTGGCCAGCGCCCGGGTGCGGTTGGGCGGCACCACCGGGTGGGCGTAGAGCAGCTCGGCCACGTTGGGGCCCGGGTCGCAGCCCAGCAGGTCGGCCGCCTCGCGGTAGATCCGGTCGCGCCGGGAGCGCAGGGTGGTGACGATGGCGGGCGGCTCGGCGGCCGCGCGCAGCGACGCCAGCGTGTCCTCGGCCACCCGCCGGGCCCGGAGGGCGTCGAGCAGGTCGGCCTGGGCGTCGCCCTCGGGCCGAGGGCCGGCGAGGATGACGTCGAGGTAGGTCTCGTAGCCGTGGCGGTGGAGGACCGCGTGCTCGACCTGGCGGGCCTGGTGGAGCCGGGCCATGTCCTCGTCGTGGCCGCCCGACTGGTCGACGTACTCCTCGGCCGCCAGCACGGCCTCGTGGGCGGCCTCGATCTCGTCGCGGGCGTCGGGCACGAGCTCGGCCCGGCGGCCGGACGACTCGAGGTCGGCGATGGTCTGCTCGATCTGGGCCAGGCGCCGCTCGGCGGCGGCCAGCTCGTCGGCCGACGGCGGATCGGGCAGGGCCGCCTCGATGCGGTCGAGCTCGCCGTCGACCTCGATCCACTCGCGGGCCAGCTCGCGGGCCACCAGGTCGGGCTCGCCGATCTGGGTGTCGCCGTCGAAGGCGGCCAGCGCCGCCCGCACCGGCTCGCCGTCGGGGAACGGGGCCTCGACCCGGGCGACGAGGTCGGCCCGGGCGAAGAGGATGTGGTCGCGGGTGGCGGCCCGGTTGGCGGCCGTCTGCTCGAGGGCGCGCAGGACGTCGGCCGCCTCGGCATGGGCTTCCTCGGCGTCCTGCAGGCCCATGTTGGCGGCCTCGAGCTCGCGGCGCAGCGAGGTCTCGTCGAGCTCGGAGGTCTCGAGGTCGGCCAGCTGGCGGCTGGCGTCGTCGATCATCTGCGAGGCGGCCTCGCGTTGCTCGTCGACCAGCGACAGCTTGCTGCGGGCGGTCTCGACGTCGGCCCGGCGGGCGTCGAGCGCCCGGCGGGCCTCCTCGGCGGCGTTGGTCAGCTCGCCGGCCCGCTCCAGCAGGCCGTCGCAGTCCTCGAGGTGGGCGCTCATGCGCCGCGCCCGGGCGGCGGCCTCGTCCCGCCGGTTGGCGGTGACGGCCTGGAGCTCGCGGGCCCGACGGAGCTTGGCGGCCAGCTCGCTGCGCACCCGCTCGTGGATCTCGACCCGGCGCAGCGCCGCCTCCTGGCTGGCGGCCATCAGGTCGTCGGGCCCGAGGGCCACGCTCAGCTCGGTGGGGGCGTCATTCTCGGCCCGCATCAGGAGCCGGGCCAGCTGCCCGGTGAGCGCTGCGCGGTCGCGAGGCGCCGCGGGGAGGACGGTGAGTCTCCCGTGGAGGCCTGGCAGATCGCCCGCTGTGCTCGTGTGGGTCGAAGTGGTCATAGTGTGAGCTCGTCACCTGACCGGGGTGGCGGCCCCAGCCGGCAAGTCCATCGCCGCCCCATCCCCCAGGATCGGGCGCTCACGACGATTGCGTTGCGAACAGTGTCGCACGATCACAGGGCTTGGCGCTCATCCGAGCGCGCGGCCGCGTCGCGCGTTGACCCCGTTGAGCCGGGCAGACAGCGCCATCGTGCCCCCGTTCGGGCCACGGACCGCGGGTCCTCACGCGCTCGTCGCATGTCCGAAACAATCGGTTCACAACGTCTCCGTAGCGTGCCTGCTCGTGGAAACGTTCGTGATCCGCATGTGGTTGCCGGACCGCCCCGGGGCGCTCGGGCAGGTCGCGGGCCGGATCGGTGCGGTGCGCGGCGAGATCGTCGGCATCGACATCCTCGAGCGCGACGGCGGCCAGGCGGTCGACGAGCTGGTCGTCGAGCTGCCCGATGCGGACCTGATCGAGCTGCTGGTGGCCGAGGTCCGCCAGGTCGACGGGGTGGCGGTGGAGGAGGTCCGGCCGGTGGCCGACGCCCTCCACGATCCCCGGCTCGACGCCCTCGAGGCCGCCGCCCAGCTGGTGGGGGCCGACGACGTCGAGGACCTGCTCACCTCGGTGATCGTCCACGCCCGCCGGGTGGTGGGGGCCAAATGGGTCGCCGTGGTCGACATCGACGGCCGGGGCGACGGCGTCCTGGTGGCCGACGAGGCCGCCCCCAGCCCGGGCTGGATCGAGGCCTTCCTGGCCGGCAGCCGGGCGGCCGAGGGCGTGACCCGCGGGCGGGGCACGCAGCGCTCCGACGTGATCTGGGCGCCGCTGGCGCACTCGGGGCTGGCCCTGGTGCTCGGGCGCGAGGGCATGCCCTACCGGTCCCGGGAGCTGCGCCAGGTGTCCGCCCTGGCCCGGGTGGTCGACACGAGGCTCCGGGAGCTGCACCGGGCCCGCAGCCGGGCCCGCCACCCGAGCCGCTGATCGTCGGGGACCGGCGCGTGGGTGCCCCCTCCGCCCTCGCCGCCGGACCCCGATGCCCCGGCGGCCGGCCCCCCAGCGGGGCCGGCCGCACGGGGGCGAAACCGCCCGCCACCGGCGCGCGGCGACCCGTGGCCGATCAGCCCGTGGCCCAGTTGCGGCTACGGTCGACGGCCCGCAACCAGCGCCGGTGGCGGGCGTCGGCGTCCGAACGGTCGGCGGCCGGGTCGCAGCGGCGGTCGAGGCGCCAGGCGGACCCGATGGCGGCGGGGGAGTCCCACACGCCCTCGGCGAGCCCGGCCAGATAGGCGGCGCCCAGCGCCGTCGTCTCCTGGACGACCGGCCGGGCCACCGGCACCTGGAGCTGATCGGCCTGCAGCTGCAGCAGCAGGTCCATGGCCGAGGCGCCGCCGTCGACCCGCAGCTCGGCGATGGTCTGGCCCGACGCGGCGGTCATGGCGTCGACCACGTCGCGGGTCTGGAACACCATGGCCTCGACCACGGCCCGGGCCAGGTGGGCGACGCTGGTGCCCCGCGTGATCCCGACCACCGTGCCCCGGGCGTAGGGATCCCACCAGGGGCTGCCCAGCCCGGTGAAGGCCGGCACCAGCACCACGCCGCCGGTGTCCTCGACGGTGGACGCCAGCGGGCCCAGCTCGGCCGCGTCGGCGATGAGCCCCAGCCCGTCGCGGAGCCACTGGACGGCGGCGCCCGTCACGAAGATGGCGCCCTCGAGGGCGTAGGTGGCGGCGGCGTCGCCCACGCCGGTCCAGGCCACCGTGGTGAGCAGGCCCTCCACCGGCGGCGGGCACTCGGTCCCGACGTTCATGAGGACGAAGCTGCCGGTCCCGTAGGTGTTCTTCGTCAGGCCCGGCTCG
>DASXRH010000640.1:0-2834 GCA_036506715.1 Acidimicrobiales bacterium | reverse complement strand
TTCCTGGCGCTCCTGCGCCGGTCCGCCCCGGCCCTGGTCGAGCGGCTCGCCGGCGCCGAGCGCCGCTCGGCCGTGCGGGGCGCGGCCGAGCTGCCCAACCACGCCCGCCAGGCCCACGGCCGGGGCTGGGCCCTGGTCGGCGACGCCGGCTACCACCGCGACCCCATCACCGGCCACGGGCTGAGCGACGCGTTCCGCGACGCCGAGTCCCTGGCCGTCGCGCTCGACGCCGGGCTCACCGGTCGGGCGCCGATGGCCGCGGCGCTGGCCCGCTACCAGGCGGAGCGCGAGACGGCCCGGGCCGAGATCTTCGCCATCACCTGCGCCCTCTCGCAGTTCCCGCCCGACGGCCAGTTCGTCGAGCTCCAGCGGCGGCTCAGTGCCGCCATCGAGGTCGAGGCCACGGCGCTCGCCGCCCGGCCGCGGCCGAGGCACCGCCAGGAGGCGGTGGCGTGACCGCCGACACAACCCACCCATGACACAAGGAGACACCCCCATGACCATGACCGAGGCCGGCGAATCCCAGCGCAACGGCGTCGACACCGCGACCCTGTTCGCCACGCTCGATGCGGTGAAGCAGGCCCCCGCCGCCGCCCAGTTCCAGTTCCGGGCGCGCAACGAGTGGGTCACCGGCACCCACAGCCGTGGCAGCATCGGCGACTTCTTCGGCGTCGGCGAGGAGCGGTCCCACGAGCGGACCTTCACCTTCGACGCCGACCACCCGGCCGTGCTCGTCGGCAAGGACAACGGCCCCACCCCCGTGGAGTACGTGCTCCACGCGCTGGCCGCCTGCCTGACCGCGGGGCTGGCCAACATCGCCGCCGCCCGGGGCGTCACGCTCACCGAGGTGCGCACGACCATCGCGGGCGACGTCGACCTCAACGGCATCCTCGGGCTCGACCCCGACGTGCGCAACGGCTTCCAACAGATCACCGTGCGCATGGCCGTCAAGGGCGACGCCCCGGCGGACACGCTGCGCAAGATCGTCGAGCAGTCCCGCTCCCGCTCGGCCGTCTACGACGTGATCACCAACCACGTCCCGGTCACGATCGAGGTCGAGACCGGCTGACACCCCGGCACGGTGCGCCCGGGACGGCGGGTCCCGGGCGCACCGTCGCGCCCGGGCGCCGCGTCACGCGTCGGCCTCGACGGCGTCGACCGCCTCGAGCCCGTCCCGGCAGCGCATGGCGTCGAGCGGCTGGCCGGCCATGTCGAACAGCGCCGCCGCGTCGGTCAGCAGCCGGCGGGCCTCGGCCTCGTCGCCCAGGGCCCGGGCCAGGTGGGCGCGGGCCTCGGCCACGGCCGCCTGCCAGGCGGTGCCCTGCCACAGCGCCGCCGAGTTGGCCGCCTCGGCCAGCCAGGACCGGGCCTCGTCGATGCGGCCGCCCTCGGCGCAGGCGATGGCGGCCGGCACCGCGATCATCACGTGGCACATGATGCACGTGGTGTGCTCGTCGGCCGCCTCGACCGACTCGTCGACCACGGCCAGCGCCGCCTCGCAGTCGGGGGCGGCGGCCACGAGCGTCCCGTAGATCCGCTGCAGCAGGTGGGAGGCCAGCGGCGACCACCGGGCCAGCAGCAGCGCCCGGCGCAGCAGCCGCTGGGCCTCGGGCCGGTCGCCCACGATGAACTCGAGCTCGCCCAGGCGCTGGAGCGCGTGGGCCGTGCCGGTGTCGGCCCCGATCGCCGCGTGCATCTCGACGGCCTCGGTGAGGTCGGTGCGGGCCGATTCGAGGTCGCCGCCCAGCAGCGCCGCCTCCCCGGCCACCAGGGTGGCGAAAGCGGCCGCCGGCCGGGCACCCAGCTCGTCGGCCTGGCGGCGCAGGCTCCGCATCAGGCCGATGACCTCGACGTAGGGGGTAGGGCCGTACAGCAGGTACTCGGCCACGCACAGGTGCGAGTCGAACACGGTCGAGGCCAGCGCCGGGCTCTCGCGGGTGGCCCGCAGCTCGCGGGCCAGGCGGTCGAACCACTCGCCACGGTTGTGGGCCACCAGGCCCTGGAGGGTGATGCCGTCGAGCACCTTGACCGGCACGCCCCCCGTGAGCGCCAGGCCCCGGATCGCGTCGCCGGCGGCCCCGGCCGCGTCGATGTCGCCCTTGAAGTAGGCGAGCATGCCGCGGGCGTGGAGGACGGCGGCGTCGTCGGGGCCGCCGTCGGGCTCGATGCCGGCCAGCGCCTCCTCGGCCATGGCGATGTCGCCGGCGTACAGCGACGCCCGGGCCAGCCGCGCCCGCAGCCCCCGGGCGGCGGTGGGGTCGGCCACGCCCAGGGCGGCCCGGTAGGCGACGACGGCGCCGGGGTCGCCGACCGAGGCGAGGGCGTCGGCCCGCAGGGCCAGCAGCTCGGCCTCGTCGGCCCCGGTCACGCGCTCGCGGGCCAGACCGGTCCAGCGCAGCACGTCGCGGTGGAGCTGGACGCCCGCGGCCCGGCGGGCGGCCTCGAGGGCGTACGGGGCGGCCTCCGTCGGGCGCCCGGCGGCCAGGAACCGGTCGGCCACCCGCTCGGGGGAGGCCCCCAGCGCGGCGAGGGACCGGGCGGTCTGCTCCAGCTGCCGGGACCGGCGGGGCGCCGGCACGCCGGCCGCCAGGTCGCCGGCGGCGGCCGGGTCGGCGAAGCGGTAGCCGTCGGCGTCGGGGACCAACGCCCCCGCCCGCACGGCCACGTCGACCAGCCGGTGGACCGCGGCCTCGTCGAGCCCGGCGGCCGACCTCAGCTCGAGCTCGTCGAACCGGTCGCCGGCAAGGGCCACGACCCGCAGGGCCTCGACCACGTCGGCCGGCAGGTCGGGCACGGGGACGGCGCCGTCGGGGTCGGCGCCGGCCCGGGCGTCG
>DASXRH010000639.1:0-7002 GCA_036506715.1 Acidimicrobiales bacterium | reverse complement strand
CGGGTGGGCCGCATCGAAGAGGTGCTGGTCGAGGGCCCGTCCCGCAAGGACCGCACGGTCACGACCGGCCGCAGCGAGCACAACAAGCTGGTCCACTTCGGGGCGCCAACGCCCCTGCGCCCCGGCGCGTACGCGCGGGTCCGAGTCACCGGGGCGGCGCCCCACCACCTCCTCGGCGAGCTGGTCGAGGTCACGGCCCCGGCCCGCCACAAGACCCGCATCCCGGTGGCCAGCGCATGACGAGCGTGTCCGAGCCGTCGGCGGCCGCCGACGCCACCCTCGCCCGGCACGTCGTCGAGGTGACGGCCGTGCCCTACGACAGCCCCGAGGGCCAGGCCCTCGTGTGGGCCCTCAACGCCGACGTCGCCGAGCGCTACGCGGACGTCGCTGGCGGCGCCGGCGACGACCCCGAGTCCGAGGCCCGGTGGACGGTCCTGGTCGAGCAGGTGACCCCGCCCGCGGGAGTCTTCGTGGTCGGCCGGGTCAGGGGCGAGGCCGCCGGCTGCGGCGCCCTGCGGCCCATGCTCGACGGCAGCCCCGGCGTGGCCGAGATCAAGCGCATGTACACCGACCCCCGGTTCCGGCGCCAGGGGGTGAGCCGGGCCGTCCTCCGCTCACTGGAGGACCACGCCCGCGGGCTCGGCTACCGCCGGGTCCAGCTCGAGACCGGCACCCGCCAGCCCGAGGCGCTCGTCCTCTACGAGAGCGCCGGCTACCACCGCATCACGCCCTACGGGCAGTACCGCGACGACCCGCTGTCGATCTGCTTCGCCAAGGACCTGGCGCCCGGGTCGACCCCGGCCTGACGGGACGCCCGGTGGCGCCCGACCGCAGCCCTGTCGCCCTGGTGGGCACGACCGCGTCCGGCAAATCGGCCCTGGCCCTCGCGCTCGCCCGCCGCGACCCCACCATCGAGCTGGTGTCGGTCGACTCGATGCAGGTCTACCGGGGCATGGACGTCGGCACCGCCAAGCCGTCCCCGGCCGAGCAGGCCGAGGTGCCCCACCACCTCATCGACGTCGCCGATCCCTGGGACGACTACACCGTCGCCCGCTTCGCCGGCGCGGCCCGCACCGCCATCGCCGGCATCGAGGCCCGGGGCCACCGCCCCCTCCTGGTCGGGGGCACGGGCCTCTACCTGCGGGCGATCGTCGACGAGCTGGCCGTGCCCGGTCGCTACCCCGAGGTCCGGGCCGAGCTCGAGGACGACCCGGACACCGGCGCCCTCCACCGGCGCCTGGCCGACCTCGACCCCGTCGCCGCCGGCCGCATGGAGCCCACCAACCGCCGCCGGGTCGTCCGGGCGCTGGAGGTGACGGTGGGCAGCGGGCGTCCGTTCTCGTCGTTCGGCCCCGGTCTCGACGCCTATCCGCCGACCCGGTTCCGCATCGTCGGCGTGGACCTGCCCCACGAGGTCGTCGCCCGACGCATCGAGGATCGCTACCAGGCCCAGATGGCGGCCGGCTTCCTCGACGAGACCCGCCGGCTGGTGGGCGATCCCCGGGGCCTGTCCCGCACGGCCCGCCAGGCTCTGGGCTACGCCGAGCTCATCGACCACCTGGGCGGCGGCCTGCCGCTCGACGAGGCCGTCGAGCTGGCGGTCCGCCGCACCCGCCGCTTCGCCCGCCGCCAGGCGTCGTGGTTCCGCCGCGACCCCCGCATCCGCTGGCTCGAGGCGGCTGACGATCCCGCCAGCCTGCTCCCGGCCCTCGCCACCGAGCTGGCGGGGTCCGCCGGCTAAAGGGTGCCAGGTGGTGGTGGCGGTCGGGCAGACTGGTCGGTGACATGCGTCTGACCAAGCACCACGGGTTGGGCAACGACTTCCTCGTCCTGCTCGACCCCGACGCCTCCCACCCCGTCGACGCCGACCTGGCGCGCGCCCTGTGCGACCGCCACACGGGCATCGGCGCCGACGGCATCATCCGCGCCATCCCGCAGACCGGCGGCGGGCGGGCCCGCGTCCGCATGGAGCTGCGCAACGCCGACGGCTCGCGGGCCGAGATGAGCGGCAACGGCATCCGCTGCCTCGGCCAGGCCCTGGTCATGGGCTGGCCCGGCCTGGGCGAGGGCGACGGCCCCGGGGTCGAGGTGGCGGTCGCCACAGACGCCGGGCTGCGCACGGTCACCGTCCACGAGCAGGTCGACCCGGCCACGCTGGCGCTGTCGGTGGCCATGGGGGTGGCGACCATCGAGGGCGACGCCCCCGAGTGGACCGGCGGCCCGGCCGCCCGGGCGCTCCGGGTCGACATCGGCAACCCCCACCTGGTGCTCGACCTGTCGGCCGCCGGCGCCGCCGCCGCCGACGAGGTCGACCTGGTGGCGCTGGGCGAGTCGGTCAACAGCAAGCTCCCCGAGGGCGCCAACGTCCACCTGCTCACCGTCGACGGCCCGGCCGGGACGGGGGCCGATCGCGGCATCGCGATCCGCACCTACGAGCGGGGCGTCGGGCCCACCCGGGCCTGCGGCACCGGCGCCTGCGCCTCCGCGGCCGCCGCCCGGGCCTGGGGGCTGGCCGACCGCCGGGTGCCGGTGGCGATGGACGGCGGACGGGCCGAGGTCACCCTCGGGGCCGAGGCCGGTGACGACGTCGTCCTCCGGGGTCCCGCCACCTACGTCGGCGCCGTCGAGCTGGGAGTGTCGCCGTGGCGCTGATCGAACGGGCCTTCCCGGAGAAGATCGTGCTGGTGGGGGTGACGATCCCGCCCGAGACGGTCGAGGAGACCGAGAACTCGGTCGACGAGCTGGCCCTGCTGGTCGACACCGCCGGCGCCGACGAGGTGGCCCGCGTGTTCCAGCGCCGCACCAGCCCCGACCCGCCCACGTACGTGGGCAAGGGCAAGGCCGAGGAGCTGGCCGAGATCGCCGTGGCCACCGACTGCGACACGGTGGTGTTCGACAACGAGCTGACACCGGCGCAGCAGTTCAACCTCGAGAAGCTGCTCGGGCGCACGGCCATCGACCGCACGGCCGTGATCCTCGACATCTTCGCCCAGAACGCCCACAGCCAGGAGGGCAAGGCCCAGGTCGAGCTGGCCCAGCTCCGCTACCGGCTGCCCCGGCTGCGGCGCCGGGCCGGCGCGCTGTCGCAGCAGGCCGGCGGCATGTCCGCGGCGGGCGGCGCCCGCATCGGCACCAGAGGCCCCGGCGAGACCCAGCTGGAGGTCGACCGGCGCCGCATCGTGCGCCGCATCCACAAGCTCGAGGGCGACCTGCGCGACATCGAGCGCCACCGCTCGACGCAGCGCAAGGCCCAGCGCCGGGGCGCGCTCCAGAAGGTGGCGATCGTCGGCTACACCAACGCCGGCAAGTCCACGCTGCTCAACCGGCTGACCGATGCCGGCGCGCTGGTCGAGGACCGCCTGTTCGCCACCCTCGACGCGACCACCCGCCGCCTGTCGCTGCCGGGCGGCGAGCGGGTGCTGCTGACGGACACCGTCGGGTTCATTCGCAAGCTGCCCCACCAGCTGGTGCAGGCGTTCCGCTCGACCCTCGACGTGGCGGTCGACGCCGACCTGCTGGTCCATGTGGTCGATGCCAGCGCCCCCGACGTGGGCGGCAACATCCGGGCCGTCCGGGAGGTGTTGGCCGAGATCGGGGCCGACGGCGTGCCCGAGCTGCTGGCCTTCAACAAGTCCGACCTGGCCCCCGACGCCGCCGAGCGGCTCGTCGCCATGCACGAGGGGTCGGTGGCGATGTCGGCCGTTACCGGCGAGGGCACCGACCGGCTGCTGGCGACCATCGGCGACCGGCTGCGCTCGCTGACCGAGGTGGTCGAGCTGGTCATCCCCTACGAGCGGGGCGACCTGCTGGCCGCCGCCCACCGGGCCGGCGAGGTGCTCCGCGAGTCGCCCGGCGAGGGGGGCATGCACCTGCGGGGCCGGTTCGACGACGCGGCGGTCGGGAGGTTCCGCGAGTTCGTGGTGCCGTGAGGGCTACGGTCGTCGCCTGCCCGAGCATGCCGAGGTGCCTGTGAGCGAGCCCGAGGGGTTCCAACCGCCGCCCTACCCGTACGACCGGCTCGACGAGCTGCGCAAGCAGGCCGAGTCGCTGCCCGGCGGGGCCGTCGACCTGTCGATCGGGACGCCGTGCGACCCACCGCCCGCCGCCGTGGTGGCGGCGCTGGGCGACTCGGGCGCCGAGCGGGGCTACCCGCCCTCGACCGGCACGGCCGCCTACCGCGCCGCCGCGGCCGGGTGGCTGGCCCGCCGGTTCGGGGTCACCGTCGACCCCGACCAGGTGGCCGCCTGCGTGGGCACCAAGGAGTTCGTGGCCAGCGTGCCGCAGTACCTGCGGCTGCGCACGCCAGGCCGCGACACGGTGTTGTACCCGGCGATCAGCTACCCGACCTACGCCATGGGGGCGACGCTGGCGGGCTGCCGGGCCGTCGCCTACGACGACCTGTCCGGCATCGCCGACGCCGACGCCGACCGGGCGCTGTGCCTGTGGGTCAACTCGCCGGTCAACCCCACCGGCGACCTGACCGACCTGCCGGCGGCCGCGGCCTGGGGGCGCGAGCGGGGCGTGCCCGTGCTGTCCGACGAGTGCTACATCGAGTTCACCTGGGACGGGCCCGGCCACACGATCCTGGCCGCGGGCACCGACGGCGTGGTGGCCGTCCACTCGCTGTCCAAGCGGTCGAACCTGGCGGGGGCGCGGGCCGGCTTCTATGCCGGCGACGAGAGCCTGGTCCACTACTTGTCCGAGGTGCGCAAGCACGCGGGGTTCATGGTGCCGGGCCCGGTGCAGGCGGCGGCGGTGGCCGCCTTCGGCGACGACGCCCACGTCGACGAGCAGCGCGAGCGCTACCGGCGCCGGCTGGCTCTGATGACGGCGGCGCTGGCGGCCATCGGGGTCGACTGCCCGGCGCCGCGGGGTGCGTTCTACCTGTGGGCCCCCGCTCCCGGTGGCGACGCGTGGGCGCTGGCCGGGCGGCTGGCGGCGGAGGGTGGCGCGGTCGTGTCGCCCGGCGAGTTCTACGGCCCAGCCGGGTCCGGGAACGTCCGCATCGCCGTGGTGCAGCCCGACGAGCGCATCGCGCTCGTCGCGCAGCGGCTGGGGACCCCGACGGGGGACTTCCCCCATGCCGGGCCGCCGGCGACCTGACCACACTGCACCATGCATCCCGGCTCCTGTGCGCCGCCGGGCCCGCCGACCTCCGACGCCCCTGCCGTGCGGCCGTCGGCCAGGTGGTACGCCCTTGCTGGCGGCATCGCCGTCGTCGGCATCCTGGGGGGCACGATCGTGTCACGGTCGAGCGTCGGCGGCACGCGGTCCGCGGTCGAGGACTTCGCCCGCTCGCCGCTGCCGGCCGTGCTGCCCGCCGAGCTCGCCGCCGACCGCGAGTACGTCGTGTACTACGAGCACCCGGCGGCCAGCTCCAACATCGACTCCGGAGTGGTGCCGGCGAGTGGCGACCTGCAGTTCGGGGTCCAGGTGACGGTGACCGACCCGGCCGGCACGCTGGTGCGGCTCCGCCCTTACGACCGGGCGTCGACCTACGACACGGCCGGCCACGAGGGCAAGGCCGTGTACGCCTTCGACACCGCCACGTCCGGGACGTACCACGTCACCGCCGGCCAGGCCGAGGAGCCGAGCGGCGAAGACGCCATCGCCATCGGGCCCACGCTCAACGGCGACCCGGCGGCCGTCGTCGCGCGCAGCGTGCTGGTCGGCGTCGTCTCGGCCCTGGTGGCCCTGCTGCTGGCGGTCCTCGTCGGCGTCCGCCGGGGCGCGAGCCGCCGCACCCTGGCCGCCGCACCGGAGCCCAGCTGGGACCGCCCCCACTCGGCGGCCGGGTGGGGAGCGCGGCAACCCACCGTCCCGTCCCCGAACCGGGCCCTCGGCGCCGGCGCCCCTGCGCCCGGGTGGGAGGTCCCGCAGCCGACGGCACCGGCGCCAGGGTGGGCGGTCCCGCACCACACGATCCCGCCGCCGGCCTGGGCACCGGCGCCCGGTCCCCCCGCACCCGGGTGGGAGACCCCGCCGCCGACGGCCCCGCCCCCGGCCTTCGGCGACGATCCGTCGGCACCCGGATGGGATCTCCCGGGCCCGACGACAGCGACCCCGCGCCCGCCGCTGGGCGACGGTCTCGCCGCATCCGGGTGGGAGCACACCCGGCCGACGGCTCCGGCCGGGAGCCCGGCCCCCGGCGGCGTGGCGCCCGCGCCGCTGCGGCCCGCAGCCCCGGTCGACGCGGTCCTCCCACCCCGCTGGAACCCGCAGCCCCAGCCGGGCTGGGATCCGGCGTGGCCCCGGGGCTGGCGCCCTACCCCGCCGGTCGCTGCCCCGCTCCCGGACGAGGAGCCGCCGCCGCCGTCGCGCTGGATCCCCATGCCGCCCCCGACCCCACCAGACGGTCCGCCGCCGGGGTGACGGCGGGGGATGTCCCCCATGCAGCCGATCGTCTCTGGCGGCCACACTGCAGACATGCAACCGAGTCCCTACGGCCTCGCCGCCCCGCCCGGGCCACCCCCGGGGAGCGGCGACGCGGTGCGGCCGTCGAAGTGGTGGTTCCTGGTCGCCGCCGGCGTGGCGGTGGCGGGGATCGTGGCCTGCTTCGGCCTGATCGGGTTCACGGCGCTGAACTACAGCGACCGCATCGACGGCTTCGACCGCACGGCCGTGCCCGGGTCGATGGAGGTCGAGCTGACCGGCACCGGCGGCTACTCGATCTACCACGAGTACGCCGGCGCCTACGACGCCGACCAGCGGTCGTTCGACGACCCGCTGTTCACCCCGCCGCCCCGGGTCACGGTGACCGACCCGTCGGGTGACGAGGTGCTGCTCGACGTCTACGACACCGCAGTGACCTACGACTCGGGGAGCCATGAGGGCGAGGGTGTGTTCACGTTCTCGGTCGACGAGCCGGGCGTGTACGAGATCACCGCCGAGGAGGAGACCGCCATCGGCGGCAGCACCATCGCCGTGGGCCGGGGCGTCGGCTCCGGGCTGGTGGGCGGCGTCATCGCCGGCGTCCTGCTGGCGGTCGTCGGCGTCGTCGCC
>DASXRH010000638.1:0-8566 GCA_036506715.1 Acidimicrobiales bacterium | reverse complement strand
GCGCCGCCTCGTACCCGAACAGGTGCCCCGCCATGGCCGACAGCACGAACGCCAGCGCGGGGTGGGTGACGGGCACCGGCAGCACGTGCAGCGCCGACGCGAAGCGCGACTGGCCGTCGGTGGCGATCACCACCGGCGACGCCTTGTGGGCCCGGTAGATCGCCACCTCCTTGGCCACGTCGTCGGCGGTCGAGCCGGTGAGCCCGGCGGCGCACACGACGATGAGCGGCTCGGACGACAGGTCGATGTGCTTCTTGTCCTCGGTCGAGTCGCTGGCGATCGACTTGTAGCAGAGCTCCGACAGCTTGATCCGCACCTCGGCGGCGGCGATGCGGTTGACGCCGTTGCCGACGACCGCCCAGTAGCGCTTGGCCGGGGCCAGCTGGTGGGCGGCCTCGGCCACCGCCGGCCGGCGGGCCAGCACCTCGGCCATGGCGGTGGGCAGCGAGCGCAGCGCCTGCAGCAGGTCCTGGGGCACCTCGCCGCCCACCTCGGCGGCGATGGCTGCGGCCAACAGGACGCCGGCGGCGATCTGGCTGTAGAACGCCTTGGTCGACGCCACCGACATCTCGACGTCGCGCCCGTCCGACGTGTACAGCACCCCGTCGGCCTTGTCGGTCAGGTCGCTCGACCGCCGGTTGACGATCGCCACGACCCGGGCGCCCCGCGACCGCACGAGGTCGACCGTGCGGTTGGTGTCGGTGGTGGTGCCCGACTGGCTGATGGCGACGACCAGGGTGTCGGCCATCGACGGCCGCAGGCCGAAGCCCGACAGCTCGGTGGCCGGCAGCGCCTCGATCTGCAGCGCGCTCCCCAGGCAGAACTGGGCGAGCGTGGCCGCCATGGCCTGGCCGGCGACGGCGGCGGTGCCCTGCCCGACCACCAGCACCCGGTCGATCTCGCCCGTGCGCAGCCCGGCCCGCACCCCTTCGGGCAGCGTGTCGTCGCCCAGGTCGACGCCGAGGACGCCGTCGCGGTCGCGCAGCTTGCCCCGCAGCGTCTTGCGGAAGCTGTCGGGCGCCTCGGTGATCTCCTTCAGCAGGAAGTGGGGGAACGTGCCGCGGTCGATGTCGCGGGTGGTGATCTGGGCGGTGGCCAGCTCGGCCCGGGTGACCGGCAGCGGCGTGCCGTCGTACGACAGCCGCTCGATGCCCTCGAGCGTCCCCGCCCGGCGGCCGTCGAGCACCAC
This sequence comes from Acidimicrobiales bacterium, assembly GCA_036506715.1. Classification (GTDB taxonomy): domain Bacteria; phylum Actinomycetota; class Acidimicrobiia; order Acidimicrobiales; family VFJN01; genus ZC4RG19. The sequence continues at coordinate 7,377 of DASXRH010000638.1, read as the reverse complement.
GATCTGACCCCGGCTGGCGGTGGGGTTGTCGGCGTGGGCCGGCGTCTCGCCGTCCATGCGCAGGTACCGCCCGGTCAGCTCGATCACGCCGTAGGGCTCGCTGGCCACGACGTAGGCGCCGTCGGCCAGGCCGACGTACAGCGCCTGACCGCTGCCCCGCAGCGCCAGCAGCAGCTTGTCGGGCTCGGCGCTGGCGGCGGCGGCGATGGCCACCGAGCCCTCGAACGTGGCCACCGTGGACCGGAAGGCGTCGGCCAGCCCGGTGCCTTCGCCCACCCGCCGGGCCACCAGCGTGGGGATGACCTTGGCGTCGGTGGTGATCTCTGGGGCTATGCGCAGGCCGTCGAGGGCCTTGAGGTCGGCGAAGTTGTCGACGTCGCCGTTGAGCGCGGCCACGACGTAGGGCGCCTCGCCGCCGCCGAGCTCGACGCTGTCGACCGGGTGGGCGTTGGGCTGGCTGATGATGCCCACCGACGCCCACCGGGTGTGGCCGAGCACGACGGCCACCGCCCGGTCGCCGGCCAGCGCCAGGCGCAGCAGGTCGTCGGCCCGCACGCCGTCGCGCAGCGCCCGGGTGTTGTCTCCCAGCTCGCCGATCTCGGCGGCGGCCTTGTAGACGAACGCCAGGCAGCCGTCGACCACCCGCACCGCCCCCGATCGGAACAGCGGGTCGGCGGCCCGGTCGGACAGCAGGCCGGCCACCGCCGGGCTGTTGAGGTCGAGGGCGTGGTCGCGCACGAGCACGTGCAGGCCGGCCGAGTCGCGGCCCCGCACCTCGAGCCGGTCGATGGCCGAGAGCGCCTGCTGGATGGAGGTGTAGCCCTCGGTGGCCGCCCACCCCGGCTCGCTGCCGGACAGGTCGGCCACGGCCCGGGCCGCGCGGACCCGGTCGTGCTCGACGGCCCACACGGCGTCCTTGAGCCGGATGACCGCGGCGTTGACCGCCTCGACCGAGGCCAGCGACGCCGCCGAACCGGTGCGCGAACCGTCGGCGCCGGCGTCGAGGCGGGCCTCGATGCCGGCCAGCGTGGCCGACAGGGTGGCGCACACACCCTCGACCTCGGCCAGCAGCCGCCGGTCGTGGACCAGGGCGTAGACGCCCTCGGCCCCCCGCAGCCGCTGGTCGGCGGCCTCGACCGCGTCGGCGGCGGTGGCGCAGGCGATGGCCAGCGGCTCGTGGCCGGCCAGGGCGGCGACCGCCTCGTGCAGCGGACCGGCGACGTCGTCGGGCGCCGGCGGCGTGCGCGCGCCGGGGTGTCGGACGACCGCGATGATCCCGCACATGGGCGACGAGTCTACGGGTCGCCGCCGCGGGCCAGCGCCGCGACCAGATCGTCGACCGCGGCCTGGGCGTCGGCCTGGGTGGGAGCCTCGGCCATGACCCGGACGACCGGTTCGGTTCCGCTCGGGCGCACCAGGATCCGGCCCTCGGCGCCCAGCCGGGCCTCGACCGCGGCGATGGTCGGGGCGAGCCGGTCGACGAGGGCCGGATCGCGGTCGGGCACCCGCACGCTCACCAGCACCTGGGGCAGGCGGGTCATGGCCCCGGCGGCCAGGTCGGCCAGCGACCGGCCCGACCGCACCACCACGTCGAGTGTCTGGACGGCGGTGAGCAGGCCGTCGCCGGTCGTGGCCAGGTCGCGGAAGATGACGTGCCCGCTCTGCTCGCCGCCGAGGGCCAGCCCGCCGGCCTCCAGGGCCTCGAGGACGTACCGGTCACCCACGGCCGTCTCGACGACGTGGATGCCCCGCTTCTCCATGGCCAGGCGGAAGCCCAGGTTGGTCATGACCGTGACCACGACGCTGTCGCCGGCGAGCACCCCCCGGTCGTGGCGGTCGATGGCGCACAGGGCGATGATGTGGTCGCCGTCGACCAGGGCGCCGGTGCCGTCGACCAGCACCACCCGGTCGGCGTCGCCGTCGAAGGCGATGCCGAGGTCGGCGCCCCGGGCCACCACGGTGCGGGCCAGCTCGTCGGGGTGGGTCGAGCCGCAGCCGTCGTTGATGTTGGTGCCGTCGGGCTCGGCGTGGATGACCTCGACGTCGACCCCGAGGCCGGCCAGCACCTCGGGCGCGACCGCCGTGGCGGCCCCGTGGGCGCAGTCGACCACGGCGGACAGCCCGTCGAGCCGCCGGCCGTCGAGGGAGGCGGCCACCGCGGCGCCGTAGCCGGCGTGGCCGGCCGCCTCGGCGGCGGTGATCCGCCCCACGCCCGCACCGGTGGGCACCGCCGGGGTGCCGGCGACCGCGCCCTCGGCCAGGAGGCGGCGCAGCTCGGCCTCGATCTCGGCCTCGACCTCGTGGGCCAGCTTGCGGCCCCCGGCCGAGAACAGCTTGATGCCGTTGTCGGGGAACGGGTTGTGCGAGGCCGAGACCATGGCCGCCGGGGCGCCCTCGGTCGCCGACCACCAGGCCACCTCGGGCGTGGGGGCCACGCCGAGCACGGCGACGTCGACGCCCTCGGCCGCCACGCCGGCGCACAGCGCCGCCTCCAGCAGCGGGCCGGACCGGCGGGTGTCGCGCCCGACGGCGAAGCGCGAGCCGCCCAGGACCCGGGCCGCGGCGCGGCCGAGGGCCAGCGCCAGCTCGGGCGTGAGCTCGGCGTTGGCCACGCCCCGCACGCCGTCGGTCCCGAACTTCAACACCCGCGCTCCCCTCTCCGCGCCGGCCGTCGCACCGGAACCGGGATCAGCGCTTGGAGTACTGGGGCGCCTTGCGGGCCTTCTTCAGGCCGTACTTCTTGGACTCCTTCTCGCGCTGGTCGCGCGACAGGAACCCGGCTCGCTTGAGCGTTGTGCGCATCTCGGGGTCGAGCTCGACCAGGGCGCGGGCGATGCCGAGGCGCAGCGCCCCCGCCTGGCCCGACACGCCGCCGCCATGGAGCGTGGCGTCGATGTCGTAGTTCTCGTCGGTGCTGGTGATCCGCAGCGGCTCGCTGAGGATCATCTGGTGTGCCTTCGACGGGAAGTAGCCGGCGACATCGCGGTCGTTGATGGTGATCGTGCCGGACCCGGGGCGGATCCGCACCCGGGCGACGGCGCCCTTGCGGCGGCCGGTGGTCTGCGCGAGCGGGGTCGACATGCGATGGCGTCCTAAGCGGTGGGCCGACGGGCGTGGGCCACGTCGAGCGTCTGGGGCTGCTGGGCGGCGTGCGGGTGGGTGGGCCCGGCGTACACCTTGAGCTTGGTGAGCTGCTGGCGGCCCAGCCGGGTCTTGGGGAGCATGCCCCGGATGCTGCGGCGCACGGCCTCCTCGGGCCGGCGGGCCAGCAGATGGGCGAAGGTCTCGGCCTTGATGCCGCCCGGGTAGCCCGAGTGCCGGTAGATGGTCTTGCGCTCGGCCTTGTCTGACGTGAGCACCACCTTGTCGGCGTTGACCACGATCACGTGGTCGCCGGTGTCGAGGTGGGGGGCGAAGGTCGGCTTGTGCTTGCCCCGCAGGATGCGGGCCACCTCGGTGGCGAGGCGGCCGAGGACCAGACCCTCGGCGTCGACGACGTGCCAGGCTCGCTGGATCTCTGAGGCTTTCGGGGAGTACGTGGGCACGCGTGCCACCTTCATGCGATTCTCGTGCGGGTGCGCGGGCCACGGTCACAGCCCAGGGCGACGAACAAGCCTACGGTCCCCGGCGCCGAAACGGCAAGCCCGGCCGGGGCCGTCACAGCATCTCGCGCCGGGTGAGGTGCGGAAGGCAAGGTACCCGGGCAGCACCCGCAGCCAGAAGGTGGCCAGCCGGAACGGGAACACCGCCGGGACCGCCACCTCCTTGTCGACACCGACCGAGGTCAGCCCGGCGACGAGGGCGGCCTCGACGGCACCCAGGCTCCCCGGCCGGGGCCGCCTACGCCGCCACCATCGCCGCCGCGCTCGGTCGCCGGTAGCGTTCCGGGTCACCGCTTCCGGGGGTGATCGTCATGGCGACCAGCGTCCTGGCCACCAGCGTGCCCGAGTTCCTGATACGCGTGGTGCTCGCGGCGGCGCTGGCGGTCCTCACGACGTGGCTGTCGCTGCGCCTGCTCGGCGTGCGCCGGGGATGGAGCAAGGCGCTGGCCTCTGGCCTGGTCGGCTGGGGGACGGCCGGCCTGCTGGCGCTCGGCCTCAACCGCTGGGACTGGGGAGCGGACGGGCTGATCATCCAGACCATCGGCATCGCCCTGCCCGCCACCATGGCCGTGGCCGTGGGACTCGACCTGCTGGCTCGGCCCGGCACCCTGGCCCGGGCCGAGCAGGCCGGGATGCTGGTGGCGCCCCGCCCGCTCAGGTCGCTGCGCCGCCGGGTCGACGTGTTCCGGCGTTACCGCGAGCTGCTCGACCTGGGGCGGGCCCAGGGGTTCGGGCCGATGGCCGGGGCCGCCGGCCGCGCCGAGCGGGAGGCCGAGCCGGTGGGCGTGCGCCTGCGGCGGGTGCTGGAGCAGGCCGGGGGCGTCTACGTGAAGCTGGGCCAGATCGCCGCCACCCGCGTCGACCTGCTGCCCCCCGACGTCTGCGCCGAACTGGCCAAGCTCCAGAGCGGGGCGCCGCCCGAGCCGGTCGACGGCATACGTGAGGTGATCGAGGCCGAGCTGGGCGGGCCGGTCGAGGACCTGTTCGCCGACTTCGCGTGGGAGCCGCTGGCCGCCGCCTCCATCGGCCAGACCCACCAGGCCCGGCTCCACTCCGGCGAGCACGTGGTGGTCAAGATCCAGCGGCCCGGCATCGCCGCGGTGATGGAACGCGACCTGGCGGCGCTGGCCCTGCTGGCCGACTTCGCCGAGCGCCGCACGTCGATCGGCCGGACGCTGGGGACGGGCGACGTGCTCGGCCAGTTCGCCCGCAGCCTGCGGGCCGAGCTGGACTTCACCAGCGAGGCCCGGGCCACGGTCGAGATGGGCGCCCTGATGGCGTCGGCCCGTGAGGGCGTGGCCGTGCGGGTGCCCCGCGTCCACCTCGACCAGTGCACCGCCCGCGTGATCGTCGAGGAGCAGTTCGACGGGTTCACCGTCGACGACGCCGCCGCGCTGGCCGCCGCCGACGTCGACCGGCGGGAGCTCGCCACCTGCCTGCTGCGCACGGCCCTCCACCAGATCCTCGACATGGGGTTCTTCCACGCCGACCCCCACCCGGGGAACGTGTTCGTGCTGACCGACGGGTCGCTGGGGCTCATCGACTTCGGGGCCGTCGGCCGGCTCGACCCGCTGCAGCGCGCCGCCGTGGTGGAGATGATGGCCGCCCTCGCCAGCCAGGACGTCGCGCTGCTGCGCAGCGGCATCGAGCAGATCGCCGACATGGACGCCGCGCCGTCGGCGGAGCGGTTGGAGCGGGCCCTGGCCCGGTTGATGAGCGAGAGCATCGGACCCAGCGGGTCGATCTCGCCCGACGTCCTGCAGTCGCTGGTGCCGGTGCTGGGCGAGTTCGGGATCCGCCTGCCCGGCGACCTCGTGCTGCTGTCCCGGGCGCTGGTCACGCTGGACGGGACGATCGGCGTGATCTCCCCCGGCCTGTCCGTGGTGGCCATGGCGCTGGAGCTGGCCGGCCCCGGGGCCGAGCAGCCGGTCGTCGACCCGCAGGCGCAGCTCCAGAAGGAGCTGGCGGCCGCGGCCGTGCGGCTCCGTCACCTTCCCGACCGCCTCGACCGCACGATGACGCTGGCCGCCCGGGGCGACCTGCGGTTCCGCACGGTGCTGGCCGAGGACGACGCCCGGCTGCTGCGCACGCTGGTCAACCGGGCGCTGCTCGCCGCCGTGGGCGGCGTCCTCCTCCTCACCTCCGCGCTGCTGCTGGCGGCGGCCCGGGACAGCCGGGCGGTCGTCGGGGGCGTGACGATGTACGAGATCTTCGGCTACGGCGGGCTGCTGGCCGGGGCGGTGCTGGTCCTGCGGGTGGTGGCTCAGGTGGCCCGGGACGGCACGACCTGAGCGCGCGGTGAGGCGGGCGCCAGGGCGGCCGGCATCGGCGGCGCCGAGTCGAACCACGACCGCTTCCGGCGCCAGTACACGTAGGTGAGGGCGCCGATGACGATGGGCAGCACGTAGGTCAGCAGCCGGAAGATGAGCACGGCCGCCACCACGGCAGGCTTGGCCCCGCCGGCCCGGGTGATCGCGGTGATCAGGGCCAGCTCGATGATGCCCACCCCGCCCGGCGTGAGCGGGATGGCGGTCAGCAGCCGGGCGAAGGCGAACGCGGCCAGCACCTCGGCAGCGCTGGCCTCCTGCTCGGACACGCCCATGACGCGCAGCGACGCCAGCAGCACCAGGTAGAGCGACAGGTGGCCGATCACGGTGGCCAGGGTCAGCCAGATCCAGCGGGCCCGGACCAGGCCGATGACCCGGCTGCGGAACTTGACCACCGCCTGGTCCCAGCCGTCGACCGGGTCCTTGTGGACCACGCGGCGGAGCCGGCTCATGAACCGCTGGCCCACCAGGCCCGCCCGGCGGGCGAAGTCCTCGCTCCGCAGGATGAGGGCGAAGATCGTGATGGCCCCGACGAGCCCGAGCATCCCCAGGCTGGCCGCCACCAGGCTGCCGCCGCCGGTGCCCTGCTGGACGGCGAGGAGGGCGAGGGCCACGATCGGCGTGCCGAGCTTGACGAAGTTGTTCCAGATGCCGCTGACCAGCACCGACAAGGTGGCGCGGGACTTGGAGAACCCCCACGACCCAAGGATCTGGAAGGTCAGCCCCACGCCGATGGCGCCGCCGGCGGGCAGCGCGTTGGACACCGCCGTGGTCGTCTGGGTCAGCACCGCGGCCTGGGGGTAGGTGAGGCCGGGCGTGGCCAGCACGACCACGATCCAGTAGGTGACGAGGTTCCACAGGGCGACCACGACGAGGACGAGGATCTCGCGCCAGGTCAGCGACCGCATCGCGGCCCACACCGACGACAGGTCGGCGAACTGCTTGAAGACGAACCAGATGATCCCCCCGACCAGCAGGATCGACACCGCCAGCTGGAGGGTGCGGCGGACCCGCGGGTTGCGCCACCCGCTGGGCGCGGGTTCAGGGGCCGCCGCGGTCCTCTCCGCGACGTCGGCGCCGGTCGCCGCCGCGTCGTCCGCGCCGGTGCCGGCGTTGGCACCTGTCGACGCCATGGTCGGCCCCTCCTCTCGACCGGGGGCACCGGCAGTATCCAGCCCCCCGCGTGGTGGTGGCAACAGTTCCCATTCCGGCGGCCCTGTGGAAGGCTGTCCCGACCAGCCCGGATCGGGCAGGGAGGGGGTGCGCCGCGTGCCAGCCCGGAGGTCGATCGCCGGCATCGCCGTGCTGGGGCTCTGCGCGGTCGCCAGCTGCGGCGGCGACTCCGGCTCGTCGACCCCGACGACCGCGCTCGGCGACGACACGGTCACCGTGGCCTCGTTCGACTTTCCCGAGAGCGTGCTGCTGGGCGAGATCTACGGCCAGGCGCT
>DASXRH010000637.1:0-2525 GCA_036506715.1 Acidimicrobiales bacterium | reverse complement strand
GGCCAAGCTGGTGCCCCGGGCCGAGGTCATCGTGGTCACGACCCCCGCGGGGGCCGCCCAGAAGGTGGCGGTCCGGGCCGTGGGCATGGCCCGCAAGAGCTACCTCCGGGTGGCCGGGGTCATCGAGAACATGAGCGCCTTCCGGTGCGACCACGGCGAGACGTACAACCTGTTCGGCGAGGGCGGCGGCGAGCAGCTGGCGCACGATGCCGGCGTGCCGCTGCTGGGCGCCGTGCCGCTCGAGGCGTCGGTGTCGGCCGGTGGCGACGAGGGCACCCCGGTGGCGACGGGCGACGGCCCCGCGGCCGACGCGTTCCGGGCCATCGCCGCCCACATCGTCGAGGAGGCGGTGCCGCTGGCGGCCATGGCCGGCTGCAGCGCCCGCATGCTCGACGCCGCGGTGGCGGCCCTCGACGCCGCCGACGCCGCCCGCTGACGCCGGCAGCTGGACACCGCCGCCATCGGGCGACGACGGCAGCTCCCCGTCAGCGCAGCTCGCGCTCGGCGGCGGACTCGGCCTCGTGGCCCAGCGCGGCGTCGAAGAACCCGGCCACCGATGTGGTGGCCAGCGGGCGCAGGCTCTGGACCGCGGCGGCCAGGGCCTCCCACGATGCCGGATCGGCCTGGGCGCCGGCGGCGGTGGGCCGCCACAGGTAGTCGACGAACAGCTCGACCACGGCCTCGGCCATGGCCTGCGTGTGCTGGCGCAGCAGCCGGGTGATGTGGATGCGCTGGTCGAGCGGCACCCCCAGCGACGCCAGCTCGGCGGCGGCCCGGACGGCGGCGGGGGCCACCACCTGCCAGTGCCGGTCGTCGATGATCCGGACCATGCCCAGCTCCTCCAGCAGCGGGGCGGAGATCTCCTCGCTGGACGACAGCGCCAGCCGGGCGGCGAACTCCTCGGGGCTGACGATCTCGCCCTCGTCCTCGCCCGAGCTGGTGACCGCCGCCTTCACGAAGGCCAGCGCCGTGTCGGTGGCGGTGCCGGGCGCCCGGTCGACCAGGCGGCGGATGGCGGTCAGCGTCAGCCCGTGGGCCTGGAGGTCGCGGATGGTCTCGAGCCGGGCCACGTGGTGGTCGTCGTACACGGCCGTCCGCCCCGAGCGCCGGGGCGGCGGCAGAAGGCCCGCGGACTGGTACCAGCGGATGGTGCGCACCGTGGTGCCGGTGCGGCGCGCCACCTCGTCGACCGTGTACTCGCCTCCGGGCGGGAGGGATTCGGCGACGGCGCTCACGAGGGGCACGTTAGGGGACGCGCCGGCGCCGTCGGTGTGTCAGCGACGGTTCAGACGGCCGACCACTCGCCGTCGAAGCGGTCGCCCTTGGCCACGCCGTCGTCGACCAGCTTGCGCAGGTGGGCCCACACGGAGCGCCGGGCCACCGGGTGGAGCTCGGCGGGCACGTCGGCGTAGAGGGCCTCGACGATGTCGGCGATGGTGGTCGGCCCCTGGTCGCGCAGGGCGGCGAGGACCTGCTGCTCGCGTTCGAGGCGGTGGGCGACGTACCCGTCGATGGTGGTCTGGGGGTCGTCGATGACGTACCCGTGGCCCGGGGCGATGGTCTTGAGCCGGGGCCGGATGGTCTTCAGCCGGTCGAGCGAGGCCAGGTAGGCGGCCATGTCGCCGTCGGGCGGGGCGATGACGACGGTGGACCCCTGCATGATGTGGTCGCCGGTGAACAGCGTCCGCTCTTCGTTGAGCAGGTAGCAGAGGTGGTTGGAGGCGTGGCCCGGCGTGTGCAGGGCGGTGAGGTGGAACTCGGTGGCCTCGATGACGTCGCTGTCACCCAGCGTGCCGTCGAGGCGGACCTTGCCCCGCCCCTCGCCGGGCCCGAAGGCCAGGATCTCGGCGCCGGTGCGCTTCTTGAGCCCGATCGCACCGGGCGAGTGGTCCTCGTGGGTGTGGGTGAGCAGGATCCAGCGGATGCGGTCGCCGCCGCACCCGGCGATGGCGTCGAGGTGGGCGGCGTCGCCCGGCCCCGGGTCGATGACGGCGATCTCGTCGATGCCGACCAGGTAGGTGTTGGTGCCGGGGCCGGTCATCATCCCCGGGTTGTCGGCCACGATGCGCCGCACCATGGGCGACAGGGCGCCGGCCACGCCGTAGACGATCGGCTTGGGTGCGGCGACGGTGGCGTCGTCGGCGGTCATGCCTGCTCCCCGAGCTCGCCGCGGCGGGGGGGCCGGGGCGGGTCCTCCCAGCTCTCGACGTCCCACACCTCGGCCGAGCCGTTGCCGCCCGGACCCCGGTCCGACCAGCCCGGCCCGAAGCGCGACACCATCGCGATTCGGCCGCGCCGGGCGACGAGGCGCATGAGCGGGGCCCGCACCACGGCCCGCGTGGGGGGGAGCAGCAGGAGGATGGCGAGGCAGTCGCTGATGAACCCGGGGGCGATCATCAGGGCGCCCGCCAGGAGGATGAGGCCGCCGTCGGCCACCTCGCGGCTGGGCACCTCGCCTCGGTCGAGGGCGGCCTGGATGCGCCGGAGGACGCCGAGGCCCTCGCGCTTGGCCAGCCAGGCGCCGA
>DASXRH010000636.1:0-4661 GCA_036506715.1 Acidimicrobiales bacterium | reverse complement strand
CGGCGACAAGCCCAACATCGTGCCCGCCTACGCCCGGGCCGAGAGGATCGTCCGCTCGCCCACGGTCGCCGGCCTCGACGTCCTCGAGCAGCGATTCCTGGCCTGCCTCCAGGGCGGGGCCGACGCCGCGGGCTGCGAGATGGAGCTCGAGTGGATCGACCCCGTGTACGCCGACATGGTCGACAACCACGCGATCGGCGAGCGCTACCAGGCCAACGCCGGGGCCCTCGGCCGCATCGTGCGGGCCCCCTCGCCGTCGGCGCGGGTGGTGGGCAGCACCGACATGGGCAACGTGAGCTACGCCGTCCCCTCGATCCACCCGATGATCCGGGTGGCCCCGCCGGGGGTGCCCATCCACACCCCGGCGTTCGCCGGTTTCGCCGGTGGCCCCGAGGGCGACGCGGCCGTGGTCGACGGGGCCAAGGCGCTGGCCTGGACGGTCGCCGACCTGTGGATGGACGACGGCCTGGTGGGCCGGGCCCGCGACGAGTGGCAGGCGGCGCTGGCCGGCCGGCGGGGCGAGGGCGAGGGGTCCTGATCCCTACAGATCCCTACAGATCCCTACAGATCGATATCTATCGATCCAGGTCGATCTGTAGGGAGAGCATCCCCGTCCGGCGCAGGGACCCCGACGTACGATCGGGCTCCCTATGACGGTCTACGTGAGCGAGGAGTTCACGCCCGCCGAGGCCGACGTGTTGCGGCGGTACTTCACGAACCTCGACGGGCCGGTCTTCGCCCTGGTCAACCTGCCCGAAGTCGTGAAGGGGGCGCTGTTCGCCCGCTACTCGCGCTCGGCCAAGAGCCTGCGCCGGCTGTTCCTGGACGAGTTCGTGGGCGACCTCGACATCGCCGGCGACGCCACCGTCGACGCCACGGTCGGCCTGGCCCGGGCCGAGGAGCTCTACGACCGGGTGTTCTTCGAGTACGGCGACGACTCGGTGGCCCAGCTGGGCGGCGTCCACCTGGCCTGCGAGCAGGCGTCCAACCTGCTGACCAAAGTGCTCGAGTGGGGTCGGCTCATGTCGTACCTCGAGCAGTCGACCCGCTACATCGCCTACGACGTGCGCCTGGGCGGCCGCTACCGCTACCACCGCGACCCCGAGATCCTCGGCAGCCCGCTGGGGCTGCGCTACGTGGGCGACATCGACCGCATGTTCGACACCTACGCCGACATGGCGGCCGTCATGCTCGACTACTTCCGGGACCGGTTCCCCAAGCAGCCGGGCGACAGCGACTTCGTCCACCGCCAGGCGCTCAAGGCCAAGGCGCTCGACGCCGTGCGGGGGGCGCTGCCGGCGGCCGCCCTGTCCAACGTGGGCATCTACGGCACAGGCCAGGCCTACGAGGCGCTGCTGCTGCGCATGCGGGCCCACCCGCTGCCCGAGGCCCGGAGCTACGCCGACCTCATGCTGACCGAGCTGCGCAAGGTCATCCCCAGCTTCCTCAAGCGGGTCGACGTCGGCGACCGGGGCGTGGCGGCGAGCACCTACCTGGCCACGACGCGCACCGCCACCGACGAGATCGCCGCCCGCCTGTTCCCGCCGGGCGAGCCGGAGGCCGGCGGGGAGCCCCGGGTCGAGCTGGTCGACTTCGACCCCGACGGCGAGGTCAAGACGGTGGCGGCCATGCTCTACGCCTACACCGACCGGTCCGAGGCCGAGATCGAGGCCAAGGTCCGGGACATGACGGTCGACGAGCGCCTGGCCGTTGTGCGGGCCTACGTGGGCGACCGCACCAACCGCCGCCACCGGCCGGGGCGGGCCCTCGAGCGCACCGACTACCGCTTCGACGTGCTGGCCGACTACGGCGCGTTCCGCGACCTCCAGCGCCACCGCCTGCTCACCATCGAGTGGCAGCCCCTGTCGCCCCGCCACGGCTACACCCGGCCGCAGGCGGTCGACGACGCCGGCTGCGGCGTGACCTTCGACGACACGATGGCGCGCTCGGCCGCCCTCCACGACGCGCTGGCCGACCGGTTCGCCCCCCAGGCGCCCTACGCGGTGGCGCTGGCGTACCGCATCCGCTTCGTCATGCAGATGAACGCCCGCGAGGCCATGCACATGCTCGAGCTGCGCAGCGCCCCGCAGGGCCACCCGGCCTACCGGGTGGTGGCCCAGCGCATGCACGACCTGATCGCCACCAAGGCCGGTCACCACGCCGTGGCCGAGGCCATGCGCTTCGTCGACCACTCACCGGAACCGCAGCTGGAGCGGCTGGCCGGCGAGCGGCGGGCCGAGCAGCGCCGGCAGTCCCGCTGACCCCCGGGGTGTGATCCGTGTCACATCGCGTTGCGGGCCGCGCCTCGCTACCCTGACCGCCCTCAACCCCCTGGTGAGCGCGTGGCCGGGGCAGAGTTCACGGCGGTCAGCCGCCTGTCTATGATCCGGCCGCGCAAGGCCCCACCCGCGAAGGGACCCGATGGCTGACGACGACACCCTTGACGACGAAGAGTTCGAGGCGGAGGAAGACCTCGAGGACGAGGAGTTCAGCGACGAACCCGAGGAGATCGACCCAGATCTCGAGGACGAGGCCGACGGCGAGGAGTTCGAGGAGTTCGACGGCGACGACGCCGCCGCGCTCGACGAGGACGAGGAGGAGGTGGTTGTCGAGGCCGTCCCAGCCCCCAAGGCCACGGCGACCAAGGCCCGCAAGACGGGCGACGACGAGGAGGACGAGGAGGACGAGGAGGAGGCCGACCCCGACGACGTCGAGGCCGACCTCGACGCCATCCTCAAGGACCGCATCGCCGCCCAGCCCGAGGACGTGGAGGACGACGAGGACGAGGTCGCCGAGCCCGACGACCGGGGCGACGGCAGCGGCCGCATCCAGCCCAAGAAGGCCGACGAGTTCGTGTGCCAGTCCTGCTTCCTGGTCAAGCACCGGCGCCAGCTGGCCGACGAGGACCTCATGCTCTGTGTCGACTGCGTCTGAGATGATGGACCGGTGACCGACGACCACGACGAGCGCGAGCCCCTCGACGAGCTGGTCGCGGCCGCCGTCGACCTGTTCGTGTACGCCCCCATCGGCCTGTTCTTCGAGGCGCCCAACCTGTTGCCCAAGCTGGCCGAGCAGGGCCGGGTCCACGCCAACAACGCCCGGCTCTTCGGCCAGTTCGCGGTCCGCCACGGCGAGGCCGAGGTCCGGCGCCGGCTCGAGGGCGTCGAGGCCCAGGCCACCGGCCTGCTCAAGATGTTCGGCCTGGTGGCCGACGACGAGCCCGCCGCCCCGCCGCCACCCCCGGCGGCCGCCACCGACGGTCCGGCGCCCGATGCCGACGTCGGTGCATCGTTCGCGCCGGTGGGCGGCAACGGCCACGCCCCGCCGTCGCCGGTGGTCGACGAGCTCGCGATCCCCGGCTACGACAGCCTGTCCGCCTCCCAGGTGGTGACCCGGCTCGAAGGGCTCAGCGCCGACGAGCTCGAGGCGGTGCGGGCCTACGAGTCGGCCCACCGGGGCCGCAAGACCATCCTCAACAAGGTGGCCCAGCTCCAAGGGTGAGCGCCTTCCCCGCCCCCCACGAGGCCGCCCGCCCCGCCACCGGCGACGACGTGGCGGCGGTGGCCGCGATGGTCGGCGCCGCCGGCGCCGAGAAGCGCGAGCAGAGGGGCGGCGAGCTGTGGTGGCGCCGCGAGCGCCGCCAGGGCCACCCCGTGGCCGCGCTCGACGACCTCGTCGCGTCTGCCGGTCACGAGGTGGCGGTGGGCACGCTCGACGGCACCCCGATCGGCTACGGCGTGGCGCGGGTGGAGCGGCTGGCCGACGGTGGCCTGCTGGGCGTCGTCGAGGACATCTGGGTCGACCCGGAGGCCCGGGCCGTGGGGGTGGGCGAGGCGCTGATGGACCACCTGCTGGGGTGGTGCCGGGAGCGGGGCTGCTTCGGGGTCGACAGCCTGGCGCTGCCGGGCGACCGGGCGACCAAGAACTTCTTCGAGTCCTTCGGCCTGGTGGCCCGGGCCATCGTCGTCCACAAACCGCTGGACTAGGGAGCCGGCCTGGTGCCGACCGACCCCCGGCCCCAGGTGGCCGTGAGCGCGCTGGCGGTCGAGGACGGGCGGCTGCTCCTGGTGCAACGGGGGCCCAGCCGGCCGGGGGCGGGCACGTGGGCGCTGCCAGGCGGCCGGGTCGAGCCGGGGGAGCGGCTGGCCGCTGCCGTGGTGCGGGAGCTGGCCGAGGAGACCGGGCTGCGGGCCCGCTGCGGCCCGCTCGTCGGTGTTGCCGAGCGGATCACGGGCGCCGGCCACTACGTCATCGTCGACTACCGGGTCACGGTGCTCGACCCCCCGGGCGCGGCGGTGGCGGCCGACGACGCCGCCGCGGTCGCCTGGGTCCCGCTGGCCGAGGTGGCCGGGCACGATCTGGTGCCGGGGCTGGCGGGCTTCCTGGCCGACCACGGCGTGATCCCGCCGCCCGGTGGGAAGGGGGAGGGGGCGGCGCGCCCGGCGGCTAAGGCCGGGGACGCTTGAGCAGCAGCGTGGGGCTCTCGGTGGCACCGCCCTGGGCGAACAGGGTGATGTCGTCCGTGACCTCCCACCCCTCCTCGCCCAGCCGGTTGAGCCCGGCCAGCCAACTCCCGTCCTCGGGTTGCAGGAACACCGAGTACGTGCGGTACTCCCACCGTGTGATGACCATCGACATGTCGGCAGGCTAGAGGGCCGGGA
>DASXRH010000635.1:0-1714 GCA_036506715.1 Acidimicrobiales bacterium | reverse complement strand
CGCCGGTGACGCTGGCCTTCCGGGCCGACGTGAGCTGGCTGCTGCAGGCCAGCCGGCCCGACCCCGACGCCGGGCCGGCGGTGCCCGCGGTGGGGGCCACGGCCGAGGTGGTCGAGGCGTTGCGCACCCGGGGCGCGCGCTTCCTGTCCGAGCTGGTGGCCGACACCGGCCGGCTGGCCACCGACGTCGAGCAGGCCCTGTGGGACGGCGTGGCCCGGGGCTTGCTGACCGCCGACGGGTTCGCCGCCATCCGGGCCCTGGTCGAGGGTCCGCGCCGCCCGGTGCGCCCGGTGCGGTCGGTCAGTCGCCGGCGCCGGGGCGCCCAGGGCCCGACGCTCGCGGCCGGGCGGTGGTCGCTGGTCGAGGCCGTCGAGCCGGTCGACGACCGCGAGGGCCTGGCCGAGGTGGTGGCCGACCAGTTCCTGCAGCGCTGGGGCGTTGTGTTCCGCGACCTCGCCGTGCACGAGGGCCTGCCACTGCCGTGGCGCGACATCCAGTGGGCACTGCGCCGGTTCGAGGACCGGGGCCTGGTGCGGGGCGGGCGGTTCGTGGCCGGGTTCAGCGGTGAGCAGTACGCCCTGCCCGCCGCGGTCGACGGGCTGGCGGCGGTTCGTCGGCTGCCCCGCACGGGCGAGCGGGTCACGGTCAACGCCTGCGACCCGCTCAACCTCACCGGGGTGGTCATCCGCACCGCCCGGGTGCCGGCGGTGCGCACCAACACGGTCACCTACGTCGACGGTGTGCCCGAGGAGATGGCGGCCGCCCCGGCCTGATCACCGCTATTGGCGCACCCTTCGGGATGCGCAATGAGGGATCGGCCCTGCGGGCCGGGCAACGCACCCTTCTGGTTCGCTCGGCTTCTGGTTCGCCCGCTGCGCTCGCTCACTCGATGAGGTGCAGGGCGAAGGCCACCGCGAACCCGGCGGTGGTGGCCAGGCCGACCAGGTCGCCGCCGTTGTCGAACGCCTCGGGCATCATCGTGTCGGCCAGCATGGTGAGCACGGCCCCGCCGGCGTACGCCAGCACGAAGCCGATGCTCCCGGCCGAGGCGCTGTCGAAGACCCCGTAGCCGGCCAGCGCCGCGGTCGCCGACACCAGGGCCACGAGCACCCACAGTCCGATGATCCGGGGCCCGGCCCACCCCGAGCGGGCGAGCCCGGCGCTGGCGGCCAGGCCCTCGGGCAGGTTCGAGATGAACACGGCGGCCAGGAAGGCGACGCTCACCCCGGTTCCCGCCAGCAGGCCGATCCCGAGCACGATCGACTCGGGGATGCCGTCGAGCACCGCCCCCAGCACGATGGCCGGCCCCGACCCGTCGGCCTGGGCACCCGACGAGCTCTTGCGGTCGTCGCCGCCCAACCGGTCGATGATGGCGTCGCCCACGAAGAACGTCAGCGCTCCGGCGGCGAGGCCCAGGGCGACGGTGCCCTCGCCGTGGGCGGTGTCGACCGCCTCCTCCACCAGGTCGAAGGCCACGGCGCTGATCAGCACGCCCGCCCCGAAGGCCATGATCAGCCCCAGCAGCTGGCGGGGAACCGGTCGCACCAGCGCCAGCGCGGCCCCCACCACAAGCGACGCTGCCCCCACCAGGCCCCAGAAGAACGCCACTCCCATCGGCTCACCCCACCCGCGCAGCCGCGCCGGCGAGGCCCCACCGGGCGAGGCGCGAGAGCCGGTCGAGCCAGGCCGGTGCGGGCGCCGTGGCCACGGCCGC
>DASXRH010000634.1:0-3600 GCA_036506715.1 Acidimicrobiales bacterium | reverse complement strand
CTCCGAGCGGCGAGTGTTGGGCGCGATCTTCGCGTTCTCCTCCGTGCTCGTGCCCTACTGCATGGGTGCTGTGGCGGGCGCGATCGCGTCGGGCCGGGTACCCCCGGGCGGCGAGGCGGGCGATCCGTGGTCGAGTTGGGTCAACCCGACGTCGATCGTCGGCGGACTGCTCGCCGTCACGGTGTGCGCCTACCTGGCCGCGGTCTACCTCATCTGGGATGCCCGGCGGCTGGCCGACGACCTGATGGTCGAGTACTTCCGCCGGCGGGCGATCGTCACGGCGATCGTCGCCGCTGTGGTGGCTCTCGTCGGGGTCTTCGTACTGCGGTCCGACTCGCGCTATGTGTTCGACGGGCTGACGTCGCGCGCCCTGCCGCTCGTCGTGCTCTCCGTCATCTGCGGGTCCGGGTCGCTCCTGCTGCTCCTGCGGCAGTCACCTCGCGGTGCGCGCCCGCTCGCCGCCGGCGCGGTCGCGAGCATCATCTGGGCCTGGGGCGTGGCTCAATGGCCATACATCCTCCCGACGAGCCTGAAGGTGTCGGCGGCGGCGGCGCCGTCGGCCACGCTGGCCGCCGTGCTCGTGGTGTTCGGTGTCGCGGCGGTCGTCATCGTGCCCTCGCTCGCCATGCTCTACGTGCTCGACCAACGGAGCCTGCTGCCGGAAGAGGGTGTCGAGGCTCATGCCGCCAGCGGCTCGACCCCGGGCTGAACCCCCGCGGGGCCGTCACGGTCGTGGGGCCGTGCGCGCCGGTAGGCCGAGCGCGTCGGACACGGCGGCGAGGGCCTCCGCGCCCGCCTCGTCGCGTGGCTGGATCAGGCCCAGGTGGCTGACGCCGTCGATCGTCGTCACCGTGACGTCGGCGCCTCGGGCGAGCAGGTCGGACTGGAACCCGGCGGCGTGGGCGTCGCCGGGGCGGGCGATCAGGCGGACGGGCGGGATGGCGCGGGCGCCGCGCACCCACCACCGCGGGTTGCCCTCGTGCCAGGCATCCGGGTCGACCTCGGGCGGAGCCCCGAACCAGGCGACGGTCCCGTCGGTCACGACCTCGGGCGGGACGCCAGGGCCGTCCCAGCCGTAGTAGCCGCCCAGGCCGACCAGGAGGTCCGGGCCGTCGCCCGCCGCGGCCACCCGGCCCGGGCAGGCGCCTGGCGGCGGGGCGATCTCCGGCCAGCCGAGGGTCACGGCGGCGCCGACCATCGCCCCCTCGGACCAGCCCACGAGCGCCACCGGGTGCGGACCGCCGGCGAGCCGGCCCGCTACGGCGTCGGCCGTGAGCACCGCGCAGGCCACGGCCTGGTACGACGCCGGCCACCCGCCGCCCTCCGCCAGCGCGCCGACGTCCGGGTTGAGCACGAGCGCCCCCCGCCGCGCCAGAGCCCGGGCCAGGCCCGCAGTGTCGCGCCGGTCCCCGCAGCACCCGTGGACGAGCACCACGACGGGCGCGTCGTCCGCCAGCGCCGCCGGCCGATGGCGCTCCATGGCCAGCCCGTCGCTGTACGGGACGCGCGAGACCGTCACGGCCGGCGGGCCGGCGCCCGCCCCGGGCGACAACCCGAGCACCAGGCCGCACAAGACCGCCAGCGGCGCGGCCCTCACCCGCATCGGCCGGCGTCCCGGGTGCCGGGATCGGGGAGGAAGGCCGCCAGCTCGTCAGCGTTCAGCTCGCGGCCGGCCAGCTCGCACAGCGCGGCCCGCAGGTCGTCGCGGTCGAGCCGGTAGACGTCGACCGCGCCCCCCGACGCCGCCACCACCGTCGAGGCGCCGGGCTCGCTGGCGCCGAAGGCGGCCGCGTCCCCGGAGCCGACCGTCAGCGCCCCGACCTGGCGTCGGCGGGCCAGGTCCCACAGCTCGACCTCGCCGTCGGCCGTGCCGACGATCGCCAGCTCGTCCCCGGCCGCCAGCGCCACCGAGGTGACCGCGTCGCTGGCGGCCGCCAGGTCGGTGCGGGTCCAGTCGGCCGGGCGGCAGGCGGGCCCGGCCGCGCCCGTGTACACGGCGACCAGGCCGTCGGCGGTGCCCGCCACGACGGTGCCGTCGGTGCCGGCGGCGATGCCGCTGATCGCCCGGCCCACCGCGGTGCGCCCGGCGGGGCGTTCGAGCCGGGCGGGGTCATAGCACGTCAACGTGCCGACGTCGTCGCCGACGAGCAGGTCACCGTCGGCGGTGTAGGCCACCGAGCGGACCGCGAACTCGCTGTCGAGGGTGACCGCCTCCTCCGCGCCCTCGGCGCGCAGCCGGACCGTCCCGTCGTCGGCCCCGGCGGCGTAGTTGGCGGGATCGCGCACCGCCACCGCCCGCATGGAGGCGACGCCGGACCCGCCGAGCCGGGACAGCTCGCGCAGGCTGTCGGCGTCGTAGACGATCGCCACCCCGGCCAGCCCGCCCTCGACGGTGGGCAGATCGCCGGCGACGGCGAGGTAGTTCCCGTCCGGGCTGTAGGCCACCGCCAACGGGAACGTCGTGTCCAGGTCGATCGTGTCCTGCCCGCCGCCGGCCCGCTGCACGACCACCAGCCCCTGCTGGTCGCTGGCGGCCACCGCGACGTCGGCCGTCTCCCCGGGCCGGACGGCCACGCCTGCGGCGGCGCCCGGGCCGACCGCCGCGGGAGCGCCGGTGCGGGCGGGCCGGTCGAGGTCCCAGAGGACGAGGCCGTCGGCGCCCAGAGAGGCGAAGGTGCGGGGCGTGATGCAGGCCACCGACCGGACCGTCTCGCTGTGGGCGGAGTACCCCTGCGGATCGAGCGTCAGCGTCGTCCCGTCGTACGTCCACCGCCGGACGCGGTGGTCGCGCCCAGCCGTGATCACCGACCGGCCGTCCGGCGCCACGCACAGGGTGATGATGCGCCGGTCGTCGGCCGACCCGGCGAGCACCGTGGACGGGCCGGTGGCGGCCCCGACGTCCCAGCGCCGGATCGAGCGGTCGTCGCCCGAGGACAGCAGGGTCGTGGTGCCGGGGACGAAGGCCAGCGTCCGCACCTTGCCGGCGTGGCCGGTCAGCACCTGGGGCGGCTGGGCGAGGGCCTGCAGGTCCCACACCGCGACCAGGCAGTTGTTGGTGCCCGCCGCGAGCCATCGGCCGGAGGCGTCGACCGCCAGGGCCCGGACCTTGCCGTCGGCCGCCACCGCGGGCGCCGCGCAGGCGGGCGGGACCGCGGCCGGTGCCGGGACGGCGAGGATCGTCCGGACGGGGGCGCCCGGAACCGCGGCGGCGACGACAGCGACCGTCCCGTCCCACCGGCCGACCAGCAGGGTGTCGCCGGCGAAGGCCAGGGCACTGACCGGGCTCTCGCCGTCGAGCGCCAGCCGCTCGGGCGTGGCCGCCGCGAGGTCGACGAGGTAGGCGGCACCGTCACTGCCGGGGAACCCGCCCTGCTCGGCGCTGCCGTCGCCGCCGCCGACCGCCAGCAGGTCGGTCCCCGCCCGGCGGGCCATCGCCAGCGGTGTGCGGCCGATGTCGAACCTGCGGGCCGACGCCCGGTCGGGCTCGGAGCCGGCCATCGACCACACGGTGACCTCGCCGTCGCCGCTGCCGGCGGCGACCAGCTCCTCGTCCGCCCAGAGCGCGTCGTAGCCCACGCCCTCCGGCGGCTCGAGGCACAC
>DASXRH010000633.1:0-5584 GCA_036506715.1 Acidimicrobiales bacterium | reverse complement strand
TCGTCGACCCGTTCGGCCACCGCTGGACCGTCGCCACCCACGTCGAGGACGTCGAGCCCGACGAGATGATCCGGCGGATGAACGAGTTGATGGGCGAGGCCTGATCGTGTCCCGCAGCCTGCTGGATCCCTACCGCCGCGCCCAGAACGGCTTCGACACGGTCCTGCGCGCGGTGCCCGCCGACAACTGGGACGCGCCCTCCGCGTGTGCCGAATGGACCTTGCGCGACATCGCCGGCCACGTCATCTGGGGCCAAGAGCAGCTGGCTCACTGGGCGACCGGACAGGAGTATGGCCGCAACGAAGGCGCCCCCGGAACACGACACCCCGGGCAGATGGCGGGCACCGACCCCGGGGCCACCTGGCGGGCCGCCCGAGCGGCATCGGACCAGACCCTCACCGACGAGGCCCTCGACCGATGTGTCACCCTGCCCGCGCTCGGTGAGCGTCCCGTCTCGGCGATCGTCACGCTGTTGGTCACCGACCTCCTGGCCCACACCTGGGACATCGGCCACGCACTCGACCTCGACGTGCAGATCGACGCTGACCTGATCCCGGGGTCGTTCGCCTGGGCCCGCGACAACATCATTCGGGTGCCCGGCTTCTTCGGCCCCGAGCTGGCACCGCCACCCGACGCCGATGAGCAGACGCGCTGGCTCGCCTATCTGGGCCGAGCGGCCTGGCAACAGGTACCCGCATGAACCCACCACCGCGTAGCACCTCTAGCCTCGCCCAGCGCGGCTGATCCGACTCCAAGGGAGGAGTAGGACGTGAAGTACGTGTTGCTGTTCGTCGAGCCCGAGCAGTACGCCAAGGACCTCGAGGCCATGGACGCCGCCGACCGGGACCGGGCCTTCATGCTCGTGGGCCAGTGGTTTATGGAGAATTCCGACAAGATCCGGGGTGGGAGCAAGCTACGACCCCCGGACACCGCAACCACGGTGCGTATGGACGGCGACGGCGATCCTGTCGTGATCGACGGCCCGTTCGTCGAAGGCAAAGAGGTCGTGAGCGGCTACGCCGAGGTCGAGGCCGATGACCTCGACGAGGTGCTGGCGATCGTCAAGACCTGGCCCGGGTGCCCGGTGGTGGAGATTCGCCCACTCGAGTCATGAACCCTGCGGTCGAGCCCCCTGGCCAATACAGCGCCGGCGCGTCGCACGCCGAGCTGGCCCGGGTGGTGCGCGAGCACGCGGGCCGGTTGGCGGTGTCGCTGATGCAGGTCACCGGCGACTTCGGCACCGCCGAGGACCTGGTCCAAGACGCCGTCGTCACCGCGTTGCGGCGCTGGCCGACCGAGGGCATCCCCGAACGCCCAGACGCATGGCTGTTCACGGTCGCACGCAACCGCGGGCTCGACATGCTGCGCCGTGAGAGCAACTACCGCACCAAGCTCGCCCAGCTCCAGTGGCCCGTCCAGCCCGACCCGGACGAGCGCCTGCGACTGATCTTCACCTGCTGCCACCCCGCCCTCTCGCGGCCCGCCCAAATCGCGCTCACGCTTCGCGTGGTGTGCGGACTCAGCACTGCCCAGATCGCCCGCGCCTTCCTCGTCCCCGAAACCACCGTCGCCCAGCGCATCACCCGCGCCAAACGCAAGATCGCGGACGCCGGCATCCCCTATGCGATCCCCGACCCCGACCAGCTGAACGAGCGCCTAGGCGAAGTCCTTGCGGTCATCTACCTCCTATTGAACGAGGGCTACCTCTCGACCGCCGAGCAGGCCCAGTCACGCGACCTGGTCGACGACGCCGAATGGCTCGCCACCCTGCTTGACCAGGTCATGCCGACCGAGCCTGAGGTGACCGGCCTCCTCGCCCTCATCAAGCTGCACCGCTCCCGCACCGACGCCCGCTTCGATCCCGACGGCGGCCTGGTGCTCCTCGAGCACCAGGACCGATCCCGCTGGGACCACCTCGCGATCGCCGACGCTGGCCAGCTCGTTGCCCACGCCGCCCGTCAACACAAACCCGGCCCCTACCAACTCCAGGCCGCCATCGTCGCCTGCCACGCCGAAGCCAAGACCTGGGCCGACACCGACTGGGAACAGATCGTCCTCCTCTACGACATGCTCCTCCACCTGGCCCCGTCACCCATCACCCGCCTCCACCGAGCCATCGCCCTGCGCTACACCGCCGGCCCCCAAGCCGCCCTCGACGAGCTAGACGCTCTCGCCGACACGCTCGACCGCTACCACCTCTACCACGCCACCCGCGCTGAGCTCCTCCGCGCCCTCGGCCATCCCTACCAAGCCCGCACCGCCGACGAGCGTGCGCTCCTGCTCACCAACAACCCCGCCGAGCAAGCCCTCCTCCAACAACGCATCACCTGGACCTAGCCGCACCGCGGGCGGTGCTCCCAGGCGTCGAAGGTGATGCTCGACCCACCGCAGGGGCAACTCCCCCGCGGTGACCTGAGCGCTGAGCGCCGTGACCGACGACCCCTCGACGATGAGCTTGGCTAGCTCGACGCGGCGACGGCCTCGCGGGCCGGTGTGTTCGGCTCGCCCACAGTGCGGTTGATCTGCCGGGTTGAGGGTCGGGTCGGTGGCCGGCGTGACCTCGGGCGTGCCGGCCTGGTGGAGGCGAGTGGCCAGCGCGGCGGCCGCCTCGTCGTCCGCGGCGTGGAGGACCAGGGCGTCCTCGCCCGTCGGAGACGGGTGCTCGGCGTGGGGCGACGCCACCAACTCGAACTGGGCCCGGTGGTCCGGGACGCCGAATATGGCGCCGTCGAAGCCGTCGTGGTCGGCGAACGCGCCGAGCAGCGGGAGACCGACCAGCTGCTCGTAGAACTGGCGGATGCGGGGGAGATCGGTTGTCGGCCGGGCGGTCCGCATCGCGGCGATGGGCGACGTCATCGTCTCGCGTCCTGGTCGAGGACCGCCGCCATGTCGCGGACGGCCCGTGCGGTGCCCCGTAGTGTGCCCGTGACCTTGGACCGTCCCGTGCGGGGGGCGTAGGGGACCGGGACCTCGGCGATGTGCCAGCCGGCACGGGCGGCCCGCAGGACCATCTCCAGTGGCCACCCGAAGCGGCGGTCGGTGATGCTCAGCCCAGCCAGGTCGATGCGGCGGGCGGCCCGCATTGGGCCGATGTCCTGTAATGGTGCTCCGGTGATTCGCCGCACCCGCTGGGCCAGGTAGCGGTTGGCCAGGCGGGCGTGGGCGGGCCAGGCGCCGCGGCCCACCGGGACGCGGGCGCCGAGGACGAGGTCTGCCTCGCTCTTGGCCACCGGGGCGCAGACACGGGGGAGGTCGGCGGGGTCGAGCGAGGCGTCGGCGTCGCAGAAGGCGACGACCGGGGCCGTGGCGGCGGCGAGCCCGGCGGCGCAGGCGGCGCCGAACCCGCGGCGGGGCTCGCTGACGACCACCGCGCCCAGGTCGGCGGCGACCGCAGCCGACCCGTCGGTCGAGCCGTTGTCGACCATGATCGGCCGGTAGCCGGCCGGCACGCGCGCGAGAACCCACGGCAGCGCTGCGGCCTCGTCGAGCACCGGGAACACGACGTCGACGGCGGGGGCGGCGGGCGTGGGCACGGGAGCGACGGTACGGGCGGGATCCCTTACGGCGCGCGAAACATCGGCGCTCGGGGCGGTCGCCACGCCCGCGGCGGCCCCTACGTTCGCCCCCGTGCTCGCCGCCGAGACCATCAGCGCGCCGCCCCGGACCCGGGCCGCACGGGCGCGCCCGCCGGGGCCCCTCCTCGCCTGGGCGGCGCTCGTGGCCGTGGCCCTCGTGTGGGGAACACTCGCGGTCGCGGGCGTCGGCGTGTCGCTGCGTGCCGCGCCGCTCATGGGCCATTGGCGGTGGCAGGGCGGCCCCGGGCTGGTCGTGCCCGCCCTGATCGGCCTGGCCGTCGCGGCCGCCGGGCCGGCCGTCGCCGCCCGGCTCGCCCCCCGCCGCCGGGCCCTGGCCGCCGCGACCGGGGCGGTGGCGGTGGCGTGGACGGTGGCGCTGGCCGCCGCCGCGGGCTGGGACCGGGTCACCGCCCCGCTCACGACCCGCCATGAGTACGAGCCGTTCGCCGCCCGAGTCGGCGACGTCGGCGACCTCGTCCGCCGCTACACCACCGACCTCGCCGGCGCGCCCGTGCACGTGCAGGGCCATCCCCCCGGACCCGTCGTGGTCGCCTGGCTGCTCGACCGGACCGGCCTCGGCGGGGCGGGCTGGCTGGCGGCCGTCGCCCTGGCCGGCTGGGGCGTCGCCGTCTCCTCCGCCGTCGCGGCCGCCGCGATCGTGGCCGGCGACGACGCCGCCCGGCGGGCGGCCCCCGCGCTGGCCGTCCTGCCCGCCGCCGTGTGGGCCGGCACGAGCCTCGACGCGCTGTTCGCGGGCGTGGCGGCGGCGGCGGTGGCGCTGGCGGCGCTGGCGGCCGCCCGCCGGAGCGCCGGTACCGCCGCGGGGGCCGGCGCCGCGCTCGGCCTCGCTCTGCTGATGACGTATGGCGCCGCGCCCGCGGTGGCGATCGCCGCCGCGGCCGTCGGCGCGCTGGCCCCCGCCGGCCATCGGGGCCGCCTGCTGGCCGCGGCCGCCGCCGGGCTGGCCGGGGTGCTGGCCCTGGCGGCCGCGGCCGGGTTCTGGTGGCCCGCGGGCCTGTCGGCCACCGAGGGCCGCTACTGGGCCGGCGTCGGCGCGCTGCGCCCGGCCGTCTACACGACCGTCGCCGGCAACCCCGCGGCCCTGGCACTGGCGGTCGGCCCAGCCGCCGCCGTCGGGCTGGCGGCCGCCGCCCGCCGCCTGGGCCGGCCGCCCCGGGTCGACCTGCTCCCGCTCCTCGCCCTGGCCGCCGTCCTCGTGGCCGACCTGTCGCAGATGTCGCGCGGCGAGGTCGAGCGCATCTGGCTGCCGTTCGTGCCCTGGCTCGCCCTCGCCGCCCCCGGCGACCGGCGCGGCCTCCTCGCTCTCCAGGTGGGCACGGCGCTCGCCCTCCAGGCCCTCCTGGCCTCGCCGTGGTGACCGCCGTGCGTACCCTGGTCACCGGCGGCGCCGGCTTCGTCGGCTCCCATGTCGTCGACCTCCTCGTCGCCGCCGGGCACGACGTCGTCGTGCTCGACTCGCTGGTGGCCCACGGCGGCCGCCCGCCCGCCTGGGCCAACCCCGGCGCCGCCTACGTCCGGGGCGACGTGCGCGACGCCGGGGCCTGGCGGGCCGCCTCCCGGGGCTGCGACGCCGTGTGCCACCAGGCCGCCCGGGTCGGGCTAGGGGTCGACTTCGCCGACGTCGGCGCCTATGTCGACGACAACGACGCCGGCACCGCGGCGGGTCTCCGCGCCCTCCACGACCTGGGGTTCCGGGGCCGCATCGTCCTGGCGTCGAGCATGGTCGTCTACGGCGACGGCCGCTACCGCTGCCCGAGCCACGGCACCGTGCGGCCCGGCCCCCGCACCCCCGGCGACCTCGCCGCCGGCCGCTACGAGCCGCCCTGTCCCCGGTGCCGGGCGCCGCTGCGCTGGGCCCCGACCACCGAGGACACGCCGCTCGACCCCCGTAACGTCTACGCCGCCACCAAGGTCCACCAGGAGCACCTCGCCGCCGCCTTCGGCCGCGAGCACGGCGTCGCCGTCGCCGCCCTCCGCTACCACAACGT
>DASXRH010000632.1:0-2033 GCA_036506715.1 Acidimicrobiales bacterium | reverse complement strand
CAGCACGCCCTCGATGGCGGCGGCGTCGGCGCCGACCGCCCGGACCACGTAGCGGGCCGCCCCATGAGCGGCCGCCTCGACGTCGCTGCGGCGCCGGCCGTCGAGCCCGTCGGCGCACAGCAGCACGTAGTAGAAGACCACTCCGGTGTTGGCGTGGGCCAGCACCGCGGGGTCGTCGTCGGTGCGGACCTGGCCCCGCTCCTGCCCCTCGGCGAGGAGGGCCGTGGCGTCGTCGGCGTGCAGACGCCGCGACTGCGACCGGGTCTCGCGCAGGCGGTGGTCGCCCCGCAGCTGGGTGGAGATGATGCCGTACAGCCGGTGGTGCTCGGCGATGAACCGCACCGACTCGGCCGTGCCGACGTACAGCCGCCCGAGCGGGTCGTCGATGCCGTCGATGGCCAGCCGCTGGGCCCGGCGCAGGCGGCGCCCCATGTCCACGACGATCTCGTAGAACAAGGTCTCCTTGTTCTCGAAGTACCAGTACACCAGGCCCTTGGCGACACCGGCGGCGTGGGCGATGTCGATCATGCGGGTGTCTTCGTAGCCGCGCTGCGCGAACAACTGCTCCGCGTGGTGGAGCAGCTCCGCCTTCCTGTCCTGACCGTGGCGCGTCAGGCTGCGGGCTTCCGACACGCTCGTCACCGTAGTGGGACGGCCGCGGATCCGCGATCGATTCAGCCCCGCCCGGGATCGCGGGGCCGCGCCAGCACCTCCTGGACCAGCGACGCGACCAGCCGGCCGTCCTGGTCCCACAGCGAGCCGCGGGCCACGCCCCGCGCCCGGGCGGTGGCCACGGCCTCGAGCTCGTACAGCAGCCACTCGTCGGCCCGGGCCGGGTGGTGGAACCACATGCAGTGGTCGAGGCTGGCCATCATGCGGGTGCCCCGGGGCGCGGCCAGCGACCCCGACACGACCCCGACCGGCCCCATGTCGGACAGGAACGTGATCATGCAGGCGTGGAGCTCGGGGTCGTCGGGCAGCTTGCCCGGCACCCGCACCCACACCCGCCGCCGCCCCGGCGGCGCCGGCACCGTCCGCACGTCGACGGGCCGGCCCCGCCCCCAGGGCGGGTCGAGCGGCGCCGTGCCCGCGTCCGGGTCGGGGACGCCGGGCACCGGGGACGGCGGCTGGTGCTCCTCGCCCGGCTCGGCGCGGTGGAACGAGGCGTCGAGATTGAGGATGGCGTCGCCCCCCTGGAGGGCCACCACCCGCCGGGTCGTGAACGAGCTGCCGTCGCGGATGCGGTCGACGACGTAGTCGATGGCCTCGCCGTAGCGGCCGGGCCGCAGGAAGTAGGCGTGCAGCGAGTTCACCCCGTGGTCGGCGTCCACCGATCGCATGGCCGCGCCGAGCGCCTGGCTGGCCACCTGGCCGCCGAACAGCCGGGGCGGGCTCATGGGGTCGCCCCCCTCGGGCCGGCGGGGCACCGTCCGCCAGGTGTCGGCGCCGGCGGGGGCGAGATCGAACAGCGCGTGGACGCGCGCCGTGGCGTCGTCGCTCACGCGTCCCCGAGCCGCTCGACCACGGTGGCCATGGCCATGCCGCCCGCGGCGCACATGGTCTCCAGGCCCCACTCGCCGTCCGTGCGGTTCAGGTCGTTGATGAGCGCGGTCATGATGCGGGCCCCGGTCATGCCGAACGGGTGCCCCAGCGCGATGGCGCCGCCGTGCGGGTTGAGCTGGCGCTCGATGTCGATGCCGGTGTGCTCGCACACGGGCAGGACCTGGGCGGCGAACGCCTCGTTCAGCTCGACCACGTCGATGTCGCCGATGGACAGGCCGGTGGCGGCCAGGACCTTGCGCACGGCGTCGATGGGCGCCACCCCCATGATCTCGGGGTCGTTGCCCGAGTAGGCGGTGGCCACGATGCGTACCAGCGGCGCGAGCCCCAGCTCGTCGGCCTTCTGCCGGCTGGTGATGAGCACGGCGGCCGCGCCGTCGTTGAGCGGGCAGCTGTTGCCGGCGGTCACCCTGCCGTCCTCCCGGAAGCTGGGCTTGAGCTCGGCCAGCTTCTCGACCGTGGTGCCGGGCCGG
>DASXRH010000631.1:0-2710 GCA_036506715.1 Acidimicrobiales bacterium | reverse complement strand
ACCGCCGCACGATCGCCATCTATCAGGACGGGGCCGGGGCCTACGCGGCCCGGCGCACGGTGGTCGACCCCGAGCGGGCTGCGGCCTTCGCCACCCGGGTGCCGGCCGGGGGCGTGCGGCTCGACCTCGGGTGCGGCCCCGGCCTCCACCTGCCGCTGCTCGGCCGGCCGGCGGTGGCGGCCGACGCCGCCCCGGCCATGGTGGCCGCGGCCCGGGCCCGGGTCCCGGGGACGCCCGGCGTGGTGTGCGACCTGGCGGCGCTGCCCGTGCGCCGGGGCGGCCTCGCCGGGGTGTGGGCCAGCAAGTGCCTGCAGCACGTGCCCCGGGGCGACCTGCCGCTGGCGCTGGCGGGGCTGCACCGAGCACTGGCGGTGGGCGGCGTGCTCGACCTCACGGTCTTCCGTCACGACGCCGACGACGGCCGCAGCCCCGCCACCAGCGACTTCCCCGGGCGGTGGTACACGTGGTGGGAGGAGCAGCCGCTCGCCGACCTGCTCGTCGGCGCCGGGTTCGTCGTCGAGGAGATGGCGGCCCGCACCCGCCCCGTCCCTGGCTCGGCTGCGGGTGCCCGCGGCGGAGCCGCCGCCCGGCCGTTCACCCGGCTGGAGGCCCGGACGGTGCGGGCCCGCACCCTGCCCGACACGGTGGCTCCGGGCATGCGCCTGCTCGTGTGCGGCCTCAACCCCAGCCTGTACGCGGCCGACGCCGGCATCGGCTTCGCCCGTCCCGGCAACCGGTACTGGCCCGCGGTCCTGGCCGCCGGCCTGGCCACGGTCGATCGCTCCCCGGACAGGGCCCTGCGCGACCACGGCATCGGCATGACCGACATCGTCAAGCGGGCCACCACCGCCGCCGCCGAGCTGACCGCCGCCGAGTACCGCACCGGCTTGGCCCGGGTGGCCCGGCTCGTGGCGTGGCTGCGCCCGGGCGCCGTCTGCTTCGTCGGCCTGGCCGGCTGGCGGGTGGCGGTGGACCGCCACGCCGTGGCCGGCGTCCAACCGGAGGGCCTGGGCGGCGTCCCGGTCTACGTCATGCCCTCCACCAGCGGCCTCAACGCCCGCAGCCAGCTGGCCGAGCTGACCGACCACCTCCGCCGGGCCGCCGCCCTGGCCGACGGTCGAGGCTGACCGGGCGTCACGGGATCACGGGAGCCGCCGCCGGCGGTGCCGTGGGAGCCGGCACCACCGGCGGCGGCAGGATCGTGGCGCCTCCACCGGCTACAGGCGCCCCCCGCGGCGCGGGCGCCTCCACCGGCCACCCGGCGCCAGGCGGCAGCGGCCACCTCTCGGTGCGCGTCGCTCCCGGCAGCGCATCAGCCCACCCGGGCCCCGGCGACACCGGCGCCCGTGCCCGGCCGTCCACCCGCACTCGCGCGCACCGTCGCCCTCGTCCATGCCGCCATACCCCTCGTGTCCGGCGCACGGTCGCGCCGGCCCATCCGGTTCGGAACGTACCGCCACCCCGACGCTCAGGGCACCTGGCACCCCGTGACAACCTCGCCGGGGGTCAGTCCCCCATCTCGCCCAGCCGGGCCTGGGATTCGTCGGCCGCCCACGAGAACACGCCCTTGGACATCGTCGAGAGCTCCGCGCCCGCCCGCTCGGCGAACACGGCGGCCCGCACCCGGTGGACCCCGGCGTCGTCCGGCGCGGCCTGGGCCGCCAGCTCGGCCAGGTGGCCGGCGAGCCGGAGGTCACCCTCGGCCGCCAGCGCCGCCGCCCGGTCGGCCAGCACCCCGGCCCCGCCGGCCAGCGCCGCCAGCTCCCCCGCCAGCGCGGCGTCGGGTGCCGGCTTGAGGTGGGCCGGGTTGCCGTCGTACCACCCGCCGTACAGCCGCCACACCGTGCGCACCACGAACTCGGGCTCGTCGTACACCGGTCGCAGGTAGGGCTTGTCGAGCAGGTGGTCGGGGGCCCGCACGGTGTGGACGATGTCGTCCAGCCGGGCCCCCTCGTTCATGAGCGCCAGCGTGGCGTCGACCAGGTGGTCGAGGAGATCGGCGGTGTCGGTCAGCGCCTCGCGCACCCGGTCGGCGCCGGCGATCGGCCAGCCGTGGCCGGGCAGCAGCAGCTCGGGCTCGAGGGCCCGCATCTCCCGCAGCGCCTGGGCCCACTCCCGGGGGTAGCGCTGGACCTTCTGCGGGTTGCCGCAGTTGGGCGAGGCCCAGATGAACAGGTCGCCGGTGCACAGCACCTTGCGGTCGGGCACCCAGATCCAGGTGTGGTCGTCGGTCTCGCCCTTGCCGTGGTGGAGCTCGAACCGCTCGCCGGCCACGTGCACGTCGTGGCGCAGCCGGTAGGTCTCGTCGGGGTAGCGGTACTCGGTGGGCCACCGGAACCGGGGCAGCTTGAACTGCCGGGCGTTGATCATGCCGTTGTACCCGGCGGTCAGCTTGTACCGGTCGAAGCGGGCCGGCACCAGCTCGTGCGCCACGACGTGGGGGCGCGGGCGGCCGTCGCGGTCGGCCTCGGCCTCCCACGGCGCCAGGCCGAAGACGTGGTCGATGTGTCCATGGGTGTAGACGACCGTCTGCAGCGGCAGGTCGGTCCACCCCCGGACCTTCTCGAAGTTGGCCCCCGCCAGGACCAGGTTGCCGGTGTCGACCAGCAGCAGGGCGTCGTCGGTCGCGAAGGCGCTGACGTTGCCGAAGGCGGGGATGAAGGCGATGCCCGGCGCCACCTCGTCGAGGTCCGCGGTCGACGTCACCGGG
>DASXRH010000630.1:0-2540 GCA_036506715.1 Acidimicrobiales bacterium | reverse complement strand
GTCGTCGACCGGGAGCCGGAGGACGTGGCCGTCCTGCTGTTCACCAGCGGGACCGCCGGGGCGCCGCGGCCGGCGATGCTCACCCACGGCAACCTGCTGGCCAACCTCGACCAGGTGCTGGCCAACCCCGAGCGCCCCCGCGGCGCCGACGAGGTGGCGCTGGGGGTCCTGCCGCTGTTCCACGTCTTCGGGCTCAACGCCGTGCTCGGGCTGGCGCTCAAGCTCGGCGGCTCGGTCGTCCTCGTCGAGCGGTTCGACCCGCACACGACGCTCGACGACGTCG
The DNA here is from genome assembly GCA_036506715.1 of Acidimicrobiales bacterium. Taxonomy (GTDB): domain Bacteria; phylum Actinomycetota; class Acidimicrobiia; order Acidimicrobiales; family VFJN01; genus ZC4RG19. Next base: position 2,257 of record DASXRH010000630.1, on the reverse strand, counting down.
CCGCCTACGGCGTGACGGTCATGAGCGGCGTGCCCACCATGTGGGCCGCCCTGGCCGGGCTCGAGAACGTGGACCGGGCCAAGCTGGCCACCGTGCGGCTGGCGGCGTCGGGGGCGGCGCCGCTCGACCCCGAGGTCCGCCGGGCCGTGCGCGACCGCCTCGGCCTCGACCTGGCCGAGGGCTACGGGCTGACCGAGGCCTCGCCGGTCGTCACGACCGGCCTCGGCCATGGCGCGCCCGACGGCAGCATCGGGGTGCCGCTGCCGGGCGTCGAGGTCCGGCTGATCGACGCCGAGGGCATGGACGCCCTGGTCGGCGATCCGGGCGAGGTCTGGGTCCGGGGCCCGAACGTGTTCGCCGGCTACTGGAACGACCCCGAGGCCACGGCGACCGCCCTGACCGAGGAGGGCTGGCTCCGCACCGGCGACGTGGCGGTGGTGGACGACGACGGCTTCCTGTCGCTCGTCGACAGGGTCAAGGACGTGATCGTCGTGTCGGGGTTCAACGTGTTCCCGGCGGAGGTCGAGGAGGTCCTCGCCGCCCACCCAGGGGTCGTGGCGGCGGCGGTGGTCGGCGTGCCCAACCCCCAATCGGGCGAGGCCGTCAAGGCCTACGTGGTCGCGGTCCCGGGCGCCCACGTCGAGCCCGACGAGCTCATCGACCACGTGAGCCGCTACCTGGCCCGCTACAAGTGCCCGTCCACCGTGGTGTTCGTCGACGAGCTGCCCCACGGCGTGACCGGCAAGGTGCTCCGGAGGACGTTGCGCTGACATGACCGATCTCCACTTCCTGCCCGCGGTCGAGCTGATGGGCCTGCTGCGGGCCCGCGAGGTGACCAGCGTCGAGCTGCTCGACCACTTCCTCGACCGCATCGACCGGCTGGACGGTCCGGTCAACGCCGTCGTCGCCCTCGACGCCGAGCGGGCCCGGGCCCGGGCCGCCGAGGCCGACGCCGCCCGCGACCGGCGGGAGGTGTGGGGCCCGCTCCACGGCCTGCCCATGACCGTCAAGGACGCCTACGAGACCGAGGGCCTGGTGACCACCTCGGGGGCGCCCGAGCTGGCCGGTCACGTGCCCGCCGAGGACGCCGAGCCCGTGGCCCGGCTGAAGGCGGCCGGGGCGGTGATCTTCGGCAAGACCAACCTGCCCCTCTACGCCGGCGACCTCCAGACCTACAACGAGGTCTACGGCCGCACCAACAACCCCTACGACCTCGACCGCACGCCCGGCGGCTCGTCGGGCGGATCGGCGGCGGCGCTGGCGGCCGGGTTCACCGGGTTCGAGCTGGGCAGCGACATCGGCGGTTCGATCCGCACCCCGTCCCACTGGACCGGCGTGTTCGGCCTCAAGCCCACCTGGGGCGTCGTCCCCGGGCGGGGCCACATCCCGGGGCCGCCCGGCACCCGGGCCACCTTCGACGTCGGCGTCTTCGGGCCGATGGGGCGCAGCGCCGCCGACCTCGACCTCGGCCTCGACGTCCTGGCCGGGCCGTCCGACGAGGACGCGCCAGCCTGGTTCCTCCACCTCCCGCCGGCCCGCAACGACGGCCGGCTGGCCGGGCTGCGGGTGGCGACCTGGTTCGAGGACCCGTCCACCCCGATCAGCCGGGACGTGCGCCTCGCCCTCGACGGCGCCGCCGGCGCCCTCGACCAGGGCGGGGCCCGGGTCACGCCGGTCGACCCGCCGGTCCCGCTCGGCGAGCTGGTCCGCCTGTGGGAGCGGCTGGTCCTGCCCCTGATCATGAGCGGCCTGCCCGACGAGGCGTTCGCGGCGTTCGCCGAGGTCGACGACACCCCGGTCACCCCCGACGAGCCGTCGGCGGTGCGCTCGCTGCGGGCCATCACCGCCCGCCACCGGGACTGGCTGGCGGCCAACGAGCACCGCCACCAGGTGCGCCAACGGTTCGCCGAGCTCTTCCGGGACCACGACGTGCTGCTGGCCCCGGTGACCCCGACGGCCGCGCTGCGCCACGACACCGAGGGCGACATCGTCGCCCGGACCGTCGACGTCGACGGCGTCGAGCGGCCGTACACCGACAGCCTGAACTGGGCCGGCGGCATCGGCGCGCTGCTGCTGCCGGTGGCGGTCCCGCCCATCGGCCGGACGCCGGGCGGGCTGCCGGTGGGGGTGCAGGTCATCGCCCCCTACCTCGAGGACCGCACGGCGGTGGCGGTGGCCGGCCATCTGGAACGCCTCCTCGGCGGGTTCGTGCCACCCCCCGGGTTCTGACCGGCGCGCCCCGTGGTCGGAAGCCGTG
>DASXRH010000629.1:0-6777 GCA_036506715.1 Acidimicrobiales bacterium | reverse complement strand
AGCCCGTCGTCGAGATCGCCCGCGTCGTCGGCGTCGGGAAGGCCCGTGGTGTCGGGAGCACCGTCGCCGTCGAGGTCGTAGCCGTCCCCGTTGTCGACCGGCGCCAGCGCCTCGGCGTCGAGGTCGGCGGCGTCGACGCCGGGGGCGCCGAGGCCGCCGCCGCCGTCGAGGTCGCCGTCCAGGGTGCCGAACGGCCCCAGGTCGTGGCCGCCGGCCGCCGACCAGGCCGCCTGGGCCTGGTCCGGGGGGAGGGTGTCGGCCACCAGGCCGAACGCCTCGGACAGGTCGGCCGGGTCGACGTCGTCGTAGCCGTACTGCTGCAGGTACGCGCCGGGATCGGCGTTGTAGGCGGCCTGTTCGGCCGGATCGAGCATCACGCCCCGCAGCACGTCGAGCAATGACATGCCGTCCATCCTGTCCTCCTGGCTTTGACTGCCCCCGGCGGCGATCGGGGACACCACCACGCTAGGAGCGGATCCCCGCCGGGGACATCGGGGATCACCCCCAGGGACCCCCGATCCCGGCGCCACACACGCAGGATTGTTTGACAGTGGCGGCGCGATGCTCGTCAACTGTCGCCGATGTCCACGTCGCTCGTGATCGTCGAGTCGCCGGCCAAGGCGCGCACAATCGGCCGTTTCCTGGGCAATGACTACGTCGTCGAGGCCTCGATCGGCGCCGTGCGCGACCTCGAGCCCAAGGGCCTGGCCGTCGACATCGACCACGGGTTCAAGCCCACCTATGTGGTCCCCCCGGCCAAGCAGGACGTGGTCAAGCGCCTACGCAGCGCCCTGAAACAGGCCGACCAGCTCTACCTCGCGACCGATGAGGACCGCGAGGGCGAGGCCATCGCCTGGCACCTGGTCGAGGTGCTCAAGCCGTCGGTCCCCATGCGGCGCATGGTGTTCCACGAGATCACCCGCCAGGCCATCGAGCAGGCCGTCGAGCAGTCGCGGGACATCCACACCGGGCTGGTCGACGCCCAGGAGGCCCGGCGCATCGTCGATCGCCTCTACGGCTACCCGGTGTCCGAGGTGCTGTGGCGCAAGGTGGCCACCGGGCTGTCGGCCGGGCGGGTCCAGAGCCCGGCCGTGCGCCTCGTCGTCCAGCGTGAGCGCGAGCGCATGGCCTTCGTGGCCGCCAGCTACTGGGACCTGGTGGCGGCCTTCCCGTCGGCCCCGGCGTTCTCGGCCGCGCTCGTGGGCCTCGACGGCACCCGGGTGGCGACCGGCAAGGACTTCGACAGCCAGGGCCGGGTCGCCCGCGACGACGTCGTCGTGGTCGACGAGACCGCGGCCCGGGACCTCGTCACCGCCCTCGACGGGTCGACGTTCACGGTCACCTCGGTCGAGGAGCGGCCCTACCGCAGCTCGCCCAAGGCGCCCTTCATCACCTCGACCCTGCAGCAGGAGGGCGGCCGCAAGCTGGGCATGAGCTCGGGCCAGGTCATGCGCACCGCCCAGGGCCTCTACGAGCGGGGCTACATCACCTACATGCGGACCGACTCGGTCACGCTGTCCGAGGAGGCCGTGGCCGCCGCCCGCGCCCAGGTGCGCGAGCTGTACGGCGACGACTACCTGGCCACGGGCACCCGCCGGTACCGCAGCACGGTGAAGAACGCCCAGGAGGCCCACGAGGCCATCCGCCCGTCCGGGGAGCGCTGGCGCACCCCCGACCAGCTCCGTTCCGAGCTGCGGGGACCCGACCTGCGGCTCTACGACCTGATCTGGAAGCGGACGCTGGCCTCGCAGATGGCCGACGCCGTGGGCAAGACCGTGTCGGTGCGCATCGCCGCCCCGCTGGCCGCCGGGGCGGCGGTGGCGCTGGCCGTCGGCGGCGGCGGCAACGGGTCCGGACCCGGCCGGCCGCCCACCACCACCGAGTGGGCCGCCTCGGGGCGCACCATCACGTTCCCCGGCTACATGCGGGTCTACGTCGAGGGGTCCGACGACCCCGAGGCCGACCTCGACGACCGCGAGCGCCTGCTCCCCGACCTGGCCGTCGACCAGACCCTGCCCGACCCCGCCATCGACCCGGTGGGCCACACCACCCAGCCGCCGGCCCGCTACACGGAGGCCTCCCTGGTCAAGCGGCTGGAGGACCTGGGCATCGGCCGGCCGTCCACGTGGGCGTCGATCATGCAGACCATCCAGGACCGGGGCTACGTGTGGAAGCGGGGCCAGGCGCTGGTGCCGTCGTGGTCGGCGTTCGCCGTGATCCAGCTGCTGGAGGGCCACTTCGCCGAGGAGGTCGACTACACCTTCACGGCCCGCATGGAGGAGGAGCTGGACGAGATCGCCACCGGGTCGCGCGCCCGGGTGCCGTTCCTGGAGGCCTTCTGGTTCGGCAACGGCACCGAGGGGCTCACCACCCTCATCGAGCTGGCGATGGCCAACGCCGACCCGGCCGTGGTCAACGCCATCCCCCTCGGCAAGGACGAGGACGGCGAGCTGGTCGTCGTGCGCAACGGCCGCTACGGGCCCTACGTCAGGCGCGGCGACGACACCGCGTCGGTCCCGCCCGACCTGGCGCCCGACGAGCTGACCGTGGCCCGGGCACTCGAGCTGCTGGCGGCACCCAAGGGAGACGAGCCCATCGGCACCGACCCCGAGACGGGGCTGCCCATCTACGTCAAGACCGGCCGCTACGGTCCCTACGTCCAGCTGGGCGACGCCGAGACGCTGCCCGAGGGCACCCGACCCAAGATGGCGTCGCTGTTCAAGGACATGTCGCCCACCGAGCTCGGCCTCGAGGACACCCTGCGGCTGCTGAGCCTGCCCCGCACGGTCGGGGTCGACCCGGCCACCGGCGAGGAGATCGTGGCGCTCAACGGTCGCTACGGGCCCTACCTCAAGAAGGGCGGCGAGACCCGCAGCCTGACCAGCGAGGCCGAGCTGTTCACCGTGGCGGTCGAGGAGGCCGTGCGCCTGTTCGCGGAGCCCAAGCGCCGGGGCCGGCAGGCCGCAGCCCCGCTGCGGGAGCTGGACGCCGACCCGGTCACCGGCAGGCCCATGGTGATCAAGGAGGGGCGCTACGGGCCCTACGTGACCGACGGCGAGACCAACGCCTCGCTGCGGGAGCGCGAGGGCGACACGGTCGAGGGCCTGACCGTCGGGCGGGCCGCCGAGCTGCTCCAGGCCCGGCGCGACGCCGGCCCGGCCAACCGGGGCGGGCGCAAGAAGGCGGCGGCCAAGAAGACCACCGCCAAGAAGGCGGCGGCGAAGAAGGCGGCAGCCAAGAAGTCCGCGGGGTAGCCGCCGTGCCCCGGTTCATCGTCTTCGAGGGCGGCGAGGCCAGCGGCAAGTCGACGCAGTCCGACCGCCTGGCCCGGCGGCTCGGTGCCGTCCACACCCGCGAGCCCGGCGGCACCGTCGTCGGCGCCGCCCTGCGGGACCTGCTGCTCGACGCCCGCACCGCCGGCCTGTCCGACCGGGCCGAGGCCCTGCTCATGCTGGCCGACCGGGCCCAGCACGTGGCCGAGGTCGTCCGCCCGGCCCTGGACGCCGGGCGGCACGTGGTGTCCGACCGCTACGCCGGCTCGACGCTGGCCTACCAGGGCTACGGCCGGGGGTTGCCGGTGGCCGAGCTCCGCCGCATGTCCGGCTGGGCCGCCCGCGAGCTGTGGCCCGACCTGGTGGTGCTGCTCGACGTCCCCCGGTCGGTGGCCGCGGGCCGGACCGCCCGCCCGCCGGATCGCATGGAGGCGGCGGGCGAGGAGTTCCACGAGCGGGTGCTGCGGGGCTACCGGGCCCTGGCCGCCGCGGACCCGGGCCGCTGGGTGGTGGTCGACGGCGCGGCGCCGGCCGGCGACGTGACCGCCGCCGTGTGGGCCGCGGTCACCGACCGGCTGCCCGACCTGGCCGACGTGCGCGACGACTCGCTGCGCTAGCCACACTGGGGAGGTGAGCAACGCAACGGTTCCCGGGGTCGACCCCTGGGCGGAGGTCGTCGGCCAGCCCGCCGCCGTCCGCCAGCTGGTGGCGGCCGCCCGCGAGCCGGTCCACGCGTACCTGCTGGTGGGCCCGCCCGGGTCGGGCAAGCGAGCCCTGGCCCGGGCGTTCGCCGCCGAGCTGCTGGCGGGGTCGTCCGAGGGCGACGACCGCGCCCGCCACGTCGCCCTGGCCCTCGCCGAGCACCACCCCGACCTGCGGGTGGTCGAGCCCGAGGGCAACACGTTCCGCAAGACCGAGGCCGAGGCCCTGGTCCACCACGCCACGCTGGCCCCCATCGAGGGCGACCGCAAGGTGATCGTGGCCGCCGGCTGCGAGTTCATGGAGGACGAGGCGGCCGGCTACCTGCTGAAGACCATCGAGGAGCCGCCGGCGTCGACCCACTTCGTGCTGCTGGCCACCGAGATCCTGCCGGAGCTGGTGACGATCGCCAGCCGCTGCGTCCGGGTCGACGTGTTCGCGCTGCCGGCCGCGGCCGTCGCCGCCCAACTGGTGGCCGAGGGCGTCGACGCCGACCGGGCCGCCACGGCCGCCGCCGCGGCCGCCGGCGACCTCGACCGGGCCCGGACGTTGGCCACCGACGACCGGCTGGCGCTGCGCCACCGGGCGTGGACGAACCTGCCGCGCCGGCTCGACGGCACCGGCCACCGGGCGGCCGAGGTGGTGGCCGAGCTGCAGTCGATGATCGGCGAGGCCCTCGGCCCCCTCCAGGCCCGCCAGGCCGAGGAGGCCGCCGCGCTCGACGAGCAGATCGAGCAGTTCGGCCTGCGCCGCACCGGCAAGCGCGACATGGAGACCCGCCACAAGCGTGAGGTCCGCCGGTTCCGCACGGCCGAGCTGCGCTTCGGCCTCGCCACCCTCGCCGCTGCCTACCGCGACGCCCTGGTCGAGTCCGACGGCAGCCGCCGCGACCTGGTCCAGGCGCTCGACCGCATCGACGCCGCCGCGGTCGCCCTGCAGCGCTACCCCAACGAGACGCTGCTGCTGCAGGCGCTGGCGGCCAGGCTCCCGATGGCCCCGAAGCCGTAGCGCGGGGCCCCGGTCGCCTACGGCAGTGCGTCGCCGGGGAAGCTCCGCACGGGGTGGACCTCGTAGGTGAACACCCCGGCCTGCACCCCGGGATCGTCGTCCATGACGGCGGCGGTCTCCTCCACGGTCCCCGTGAAGATTCCCACGCCCCACAACGGCGAGTCGTCGACGACGGGGCACACGATCGCGAGCACTCCGTCGGCCCGCAGGGCGAAGTTGCGCCGCCCGTGCTCGAACACGATGGCGTCGGCCCCCTCGGTCCCGTGCCGCGGCCCGGCCGAGAGCAGCACGACGCTGTAGGCCTGGGACCTGCCGAGCTGCTCCGCCATGTACTCATCGGTGATCTCGGTCACGCCAACCTTCTACACCCGCAGCGAACGGCCCGGCGCCGTCACGGAGAACAACCCTTCCGGGACTTTCGATGGCCACTGCTAATGTGGTCCGTCCCGCCCGAGTAGCTCAGACGGCAGAGCAACGCACTCGTAATGCGTAGGTCAAGGGTTCGATTCCCTTCTCGGGCTCTCCGGCAGAACCCCAGGTCAGCGGCCATCCGGCCTGCGACAGGTCAGGCCGGCTCCCCACCCGAATCCGACGGCATCGCGCGTCCATCGCGGGCCGCCGGGTCGAGAAACCGAGCACCCATCGCCTCGGCCGCAGCTGCGCCCAGCTTCGCCACCGCCTGGGCGTAGACGTCGAGCGTTAGCCGGGACTCCGAGTGACCGAGCATCGTCTGGGCAGTCTTCACGTCGACCCCTCGGCAGACGGCGATCTACGAGGTGATCCACGCCGAGACCGGTGACGTGTTCAGCAGGCACCGTACTCGCCAAGCCGCAGGCGACACGTGGCGGGTCCGGCACTCGGGACTGCCGGTCAAGATCATTCGGTGGCCTCGTCACAAGGCGCCCGGCCTGCGGGCGGCGCCTCCGGCGCTGTCCTCGCCCGGGCGCCACGCGGGTGGCGATGACGGTGCCAGAGAGTCACAGGTAATGCCCACACTACGGCGGCGACAACGAGCGCCAGTGTTGCGCTGGCTGGCCAGGGATGAGGCCGATAGCTATCAGCCTGGGACATCGCGACGACCCCAGCACAGCTAGCAGCGAGGAACGTCCAGGCGATCAGCAATGCGGTGACGACAAGCCATCGAGCCACAAGCTTCCGCCGATGCACCTGCACAGGAGCCGAATTTTACCGTCCGCTCAGGGGCCCGAGCTATCCGCGTTTCGTCCCTCGCCAGGCGTCCGGCTCGCCTATCCGCCGAAGCTGGCGAGCGAACTCCGGAAGGCCACGCACACCGCGGGCTAGAAGCACGATGAGACAGATCGCGGCCACCAACCCCACCATCAACAACAGGGCTACGGCTGCGGTTGGACTCACCGCGCGCACAACCAAAATCACGCCCGTCCAGGTGATGGCCGACCGGGGGAGCCAACGCCACGCCTCGCGTGGTGATCGACCCTGCTCCCTTAGCCGAGCCGCCAGCCAGCCGGCGAGCGCAACTTCGAATGCGATCATCGCCACCCCGAGCAACGCCAGTCGCACGGGCGCATAATGCCCTGATCTGGCGCTGACCCGGCGCCGCATCGTGATAGCAGAGAGGGCGGTCGCTCCCATCGTTGCTCCCGACACCGACAGCGACCTGAGACGATCCTGGATCCAATCATGTCCGCGACCGGTCCAGCGCTTGTCGGGAACATCGGTGCCGTGCCGGCCCTGCCCGCGACGCGAGCACCGTCACGGGGGTCTCGGGGGCTTGACTGTGCATCCCGGGCCGGATCATGCGCATCGCCGTGACGGTTCT
>DASXRH010000628.1:0-4282 GCA_036506715.1 Acidimicrobiales bacterium | reverse complement strand
GGGACGCCCGGCCCTCGTCCTGGCGGGATCAGGCGGTGCCGGGCCCGCCGCCGCCGCCCGCCGCGGCGTCGGCGTCGGCGCACGAGGCGACCGTGAGCGGGCCGCCCGGCTCGGCCTGGGTGACGGTGGCGCCGTCATGCTCCTGGGCCCAGGCCTCGAAGCCGGCCCCGAGCTCGGCCGTCTCGTCGGCGTCGTCCCCCACGATGCTGAGCGTGGCGCAGGGCCGGTCGCCGTCATTCCAGGCCACCGCCCAGTCGCCGCCCCAGCCGGTGGCGGCGGTGTGGGCGCCGTCGGTGCCGACGGCATCGGCCAGCAGGAGGGTCACCAACAGCTGGCCCGCCACCCCCTCGTCGACCACCTCGCCGGCGACCTGCGGGTGGGGGACGTCGACAGCCCCCTCGCCGGCCGCGTACTTGTCGGGGTCGAGGACCTGCTCGCTGGTGTGGGGCGGCGCGGTCAGCGCCCGGCCGAGGGCGTCGTCGCCGCCCGAGTCGACCAGATCGTCGACGAACACCTCGCCGAAGCTGTAGGGGGCGCTGATCAGGTTGACGAGGACCAGCGGGATGCCGCCCAGGTCCATGCCTGCCGCCAGGCCGAGCTCCTCGGCGTCGGCGTCGCGCCGCTCGTCCTCGCTGAGGCTGTCTCGGTAGGCGTTCTCGACGCGGCGGGCGTCGCCCTCGACCACAGCCCCGAAGCCGAAGCCGATCTCGTCGGTGGCCTCGTCGTACTCGGGCCGATCGAGGTCGAACCACTGGTCGTCGAGGGCGTGGGTCAGCTCGTGGGCGATGGTGGTGCGCACGTAGGGGCTGAGCGCCGCCCCCCGCACCACCAGCGCCTTGGTCTCGGGGTCGTAGAACCCCACCACCCCTGCGCCGAGCAGCGAGCGCATGGCCTCGACCAGGTCGACGTCGGCGGGGACGAGGCCGAGGCCCTTCAGCAACACCTCGTACTTGCGCAGCTCGTCGGCGTCCTCGTCGAAGTCGGCCAGCAGCCGCTCCTGGAAGTCGCCCTCGCCCAGCAGCTCGACGTCGACCGGCTGCTTGAAGTCGACGCCCCGCTGCTCGGCCACGAACGCGCTGATGTCGGCGACTGCGGCGTCGAGGTCGGCCTCGGACGCGGGGGGTGCCGAGGTCGACGGGGCGGTGGGCGCCGTGGACCCCGGCGGGCGGCCGGCGCTGTCGTCGTCGCCACCGCCGCGCACCAGCACCGCCGCCGCCACCAGCGCCACCACCACCACGACGGCCAGCGTGACCACCGCGGCCCGCTGCGACCGCGGCGGGGGCGGGGGCGCCGGCCGGGGCGGCGGGGGCAGCGGCGAGGGGTGGATGCGGGGGCCGAGCGGCGGGCCGCCGGCGGGCGCGGTGGGCGGCCCGACCGGTGGCGGCGGGGCGCCGGGACCAGGAGGTGGCGGCGGGGAGGACGGCGGCGGCGGCTCCGGCATGACCCGCAGCACCGTAGCGGTGGCTGGCGCCGGGCCCGACGCGCCGCCACCATGGGTGGAGCCGGCCGGGTATCCCGACCCCGGCCCCACGGGTACGCACGCCACGGTCCGACCCTCCGGGAGGCACCATGTCCGACTCCTCCGACCAGCACCGCCACCGCTACCTCGGCCTCGACGAGGACGAGATCGAGCGGGCCGAGGAGGTGGCCGAGGAGGTCGGCGCCGAGAACCCGGACCCGATCACCCGGCGCGAGGCGATCGAGCTGGAGCTCGAGGACGAGGGGATCTCCGAGGCCGGCGAGGCCATCGGCGAGCACAACGACTGACCCCGACCGAGGACGGAGATCCGACCGTGACCCTCGTGCAGCGCACACTGCCCGCCGAGCCCCTGGCCGACCTGGACGCCTACCTGGCCGCGGGCGGCGGCCGGGCCATCGCCAACGCCCGCCGGGTCGAGGCGGTGGCCATCATCGACGAGGTCGAGACCGCGGGCCTGCGGGGCCGGGGCGGCGCCGGCTTCCCCACCGCCGTCAAGTGGCGAACGGTGGCCGCCAACTGCTCGCCCGAGCTGCCCACCACCGTGGTGGTCAACGCGGCCGAAGGCGAGCCCGGCACCTTCAAGGACCGGACCATCCTGCTGCGCACCCCCTACGCCGTGCTCGAGGGCGCCCTGGTGGCGGCGCGGGCGGTCGGCGCCGGCGACGTCATCGTCGCCATCAAGGAGGGCGAGACCGCCCAGATCGACCGGCTCACCACCGCCATCGCCGAGATGGAGGCGGCCGGGCTGCTCGACGGCACCCCGGTGTCGGTCGTGACCGGGCCGCACGAGTACCTGTTCGGCGAGGAGACCGCCCTGTTGGAGGTGGTCGACGGGCGCCCGCCCTTCCCCCGCATAGCGCCGCCCTACCGGCGGGGCGTGATCGACGTGGTCGAGAACGACGAGGACGTCGGCCGGCACAGCGGTGCTCCCGGGCACGTCGAGCTGGCCGGGCCCGGCCACGAGACCCCGGCGCCGCCGGCCCTGGTCGACAACGTCGAGACGCTGGCCAACGTGGTCGGCATCGTCGCCGAGGGGGCCGACTGGTTCCGCCAGCTGGGCACCGACCGATCGCCGGGGACGATCGTGTGCACGGTCACCGGCGACATCGCCCACCCCGGTGTGGGAGAGGTGGCGCTGGGCACCACCATCCGCCAGGCCCTGCACGCCATCGGCGGGGGGGCCTCGCCGGGCCGCCCGATCAAGGCGGTCCTCGGTGGCGTGTCGGCCGCCCCCGTGCCGGCCTCGCTGCTCGACACGCCGCTGACGTGGGAGGACATGGCGGGCATCGGCAGCGGGCTCGGCACCGGCACCCTCATCGTCGTCGGCGAGGCCACCGACATGACCGCGGTGGCGGCTGGCGCCGCCCGGTTCCTGGCTGTCGAGTCGTGCGGCCAGTGCACGCCGTGCAAGGTCGACGGGCTGGCCATCGCGGACGCCCTCGAGCGGCTGTGTGCCGGCTCCGGCAGCACCCGCGACGTCGATGCCGTGGCCAAGGCCCTCACCACCGTCGCCGACGGCGCCCGCTGCAACCTCGCCAGCCAGCAGCAGGCCGTGGTGGGCGCCATCCTCGACGGCTGGAGCGACGAGCTGGCCGCCCGGGCCACCGGCCGGGCCGGCCCCATCGAGCCCTACCTGGTGGCCGAGGTGACGTCCCTAGCCGACGACGAGGTCACGGTCGACGAGGGACGCCGGGCCAAGCAGCCGGACTGGAGCTATGACGAATGGTCGGGCTCGTTCCCGGCCGACAGCAGGTAGAAGCGGAAGAAGTCGTCCTCGATGGGCAGGATGTCGACCCGCTCGAACCCGGCCCCGCGGGCGTAGCGGGCGAGCGTGGCCGGGCGCATCACGGTGCCGGTCTCGGCCGACGGCTGGTGGGCCATGCCGTCGCCCAGGCAGCACATCAGCGAATAGCCGTAGAGCAGCTGCTCGACCTCGCCGGCCGGGGCGGTGAAGCGCTCCTCGGTGCGCTCGTCCATGACCACCACCACGCCGTCGTCGGCCACCAGCGAGCGCATGGCGCCCAGCACCGCGACGGGGTCGGGCAGGTCGTGGATGCACTCGAAGGCGAACACCGCGTCGTAGGCGCCGGCCGGCCCCACCTCGGGGTCGCCGGCGTCCGCCAGGTGGAACCGCACCCGGTGATCGACGCCGGCGTCGGCGGCGTGGCGGCGGGCGGCCGCGATCGAGGGCTCGTCGATGTCGTAGCCGTCGACGGCGGCGCCCGGGTACGCCCGGGCCAGGCCGATCGACGACCAGCCGAACCCGCAGCCGACGTCGGCGATGCGGGCGGCCCGCTGCAGGCGGGCGTGCAGCTCGGGCGCGGCCGGCAGCAGCTCCTGGCCGAGACGGTGGAGGAACAGCGGCCGGTTGGCGGACGCCTGGGCCTGGCGGGCGTCGTCGCCCAGGTCGGCCCAGCTCAGCCCGCCGCCGGTGCGGTAGGCGTCGGCGATGCGGTCGATGAACCGGCCGCTGCCCCCGACGAAGCGGGCGATCGGCGTCATGAACACCGTGCTGTCCGGGTCGGCCAGGACCGCGGCGTGGGCGGCCGGCAGCGTGAAGCGGCGCTCGCCGGGAGCGGCGGCCACGTCGTCGACCGTGAGGTAGCCGCACGCGGCCTGGTGCTCGAGCCACTCACGGGCGTAGCGCTGGTTGCTGGCGGTGCGGGCGGCCAGCTCGCCCGCGGTCAGGGGCCCGGCCTCGGCCAGGGCCCGGTACCAGCCGAGGCGGTCGCCGAGCTCGATGGCCTGGATGCGCTGGGCACCGAGAACGGCCGCGAACACGTCCTCCGCGAAGGCCTCGGC
>DASXRH010000627.1:0-4675 GCA_036506715.1 Acidimicrobiales bacterium | reverse complement strand
CCGTTGTTACCGGCCAGTCTCCGACGCGTCCGGGGTGGTCGTCAAGCAGCTTGACGCGCGCGGTGGTGGCAGGCCCACCGATCGTCGAGAGGATGCGGTCAGGCGACCGCCGCTGTGTCCTCGCCCGTGGCGTCGCCCTCGTCGGCGTCGGCCCGGCCAGCGGCGAACTGGGTGCGGTAGAGCTCGGCGTAGCGGCCCCCGGCCGCCAGCAGGGCCCGGTGGGTGCCCCGCTCGACGATGTAGCCGCCCTCGACGACGAGGATGGCGTCCGCCTCGCGCACCGTCGACAGCCGGTGGGCGATCACGATGGCGGTGCGGCCCGCCAGTGCATCGGCCAGCGCCGCCTGCACCTGGGCCTCGGACGTCGAGTCGAGGTGGGCGGTGGCCTCGTCGAGCACGACGACCCGGGGCCGGGCCAGCAGGATGCGGGCGATGGTCAGCCGCTGGCGCTCGCCGCCGGACAGCCGGTAGCCCCGCTCGCCCACCACGGTGTCGAGCCCGTCGGGCAGCGACGCGACCAGCTCGGCCAGGCGGGCCGTGCGCAGGGCGTCCCAGAGCTCGCCGTCGGTGGCCTCGGGCCGGGCGAAGCGCAGGTTCTCGCCCACGGTGTCGTGGAACAGGTGGCCGTCCTGGGTGACCAGCCCCAGCGCCGACCGTACGTCGGCGAACGACAGGTCCCGCACGTCGACGCCCGCCAGCCGCACGGCCCCGGCGTCGGCGTCGTAGAGGCGGGGGGCCAGCGCCGCGATCGTCGACTTGCCGCTGCCCGACGTGCCCACCAGCGCCACCACCTGCCCCGGCTCGACCCGGAACGACACGCCGTGCAGCACCTCGGTCCCACCCCGCGTGTCGAGGGTGGCCACCTCCTCCAGCGAGGCCAGCGACACCCGGTCGGCCGCCGGGTAGCCGAAGTGGACGTCGTCGTACTCGACCGCCACCGGCCCCTCGGGCAGCGGCACCGGGTCGGGTCGCTCGGTGATGAGCGGCCGGAGGTCGAGCACCTCGAACACCCGTTCGAAGCTGACCAGCGCGGCCATGGCGTCGACCCGGGCGCTGGCCAGCGCGGTGAGCGGCGCGTACAGCTGGGTCAACAGCAGGGCCAGGGTGACGACGGTGCCCGGCTCGAGGTGGCCGTCGATGGCCAGCCACCCGCCCAGCCCGTACACCAGGGCCAGCGCCAGCGCCGACACCAGGGCCAGCGCGGTGAGGAACACGTACTGGCCCATGGCCGTGCGCACCCCGATCTGCGCCACCCGCTCGGCGCGGGCGCCGAACTCGGCCTCCTCGCGGGCGGGGCGGCCGAACAGCTTGACCAGCGTGGCGCCGGGGGCCGAGAACCGCTCGGTCATCTGGGTGGTCATCGCCGCGTTGTGGTCGGCGGCCTCGCGCTCGAGGGTGGCCAGGCGGGCACCCATGCGCCGGGCGGGGATCACGAACACCGGCAGCAGCAGCAGCGCCAGCAGCGTGATCTGCCACGAGAGCGAGAGCATGACGATCAGCGTGAGCAGCAGGGTGATGACGTTGCTGACGACGCCGGACAGGGTCCAGGTGAAGGCCCGCTGCGCGCCGATGACGTCGTTGTTGAGCCGGCTGACCAGGGCGCCGGTGCGCGTGCGGGTGAAGAAGGCGACCGGCATGCGCTGCACGTGGCCGAACACGGCCCGGCGCAGGTCGAGGATGAGCCCTTCGCCGATGCGGGCCGACTGCCACCGCTCGGCGATGCCGACGACGGCGTCGAGCAGGGCGACCAGGGCGATGACCAGCGCCAGCACCACGACCCGGCCGGTGTCGCCGCCGCCGACGATCTCGTCGACCACCCGGCCGGCCAGGACCGGGGTGGCCACGGTGAGCAGGGCGGCGACCACGCTGAACACGAGGAAGGCGGCCAGGCCCCGGCGGTGCGGGCGGGCGAAGCCCCAGATGCGGGTGAGCGTGGCCTTGGTGAACGCCCGGCGGGGCTGCTCGCCCTGCATGGCGCTCTCGAGGGCCATCCAATGGGTGAAATCCATCTGCACCCTGCCGAGCATCCCAGTTCAAGCGAGCTTGAGGTCAAGGATTTGCCAGTCTGGGGCGATGATCACGCTTCCGGTCGACGACTACCTCTGGTACGTCGACGACGCACTCGACGGCATGGTCGAGATCGTGACCGCGTTGGGCGACGACCTCGCCAACCGGCGCCCCGACCTACCCGGCACCAACTCGCCATACGTGATCCTCCACCACTGCCTGGGGGTCATGGAGTACTGGGGTGGCTGGGTCGTCGCCGGCCGGCCGGTCGAGCGCGACCGGGACTCCGAGTTCCGGGCCTCGGGCCCGGTGGCCGACCTGGTGGCCCGGGTCGACCGGGCCCGGGCCCAGCTGGTGGCCGACGTGGCCGCCATGTCCGACCCCGCCGACCCGCCCCGCAACCTGTCGGCCCCCGAGGACGTCGACTACCCGCTGGGCCGGTCCCAGGGCGGCGTGCTGTGGCACATCTACGAGGAGCTGGCCCAGCACCGGGGGCAGATGGAGGGGTGCCGTGACGCGCTGCTCGCCCCCTGGGCCCGCACGGCCCCCACGCCGACGGGGGCGTGACTTCTACCGGGGCAGGTGCTTGGCCGCCCGCAGCAGGGCGGTGAAGCGCTTGGCGTAGCCGGCCCCGTCGCCCGTCGGGTCCTGGAGCTTCTCGGCCAGCCGCGAGCGCACGGCGATGGTCTGGGCCTCGGTGTACTTGAGCAGGCCCTCCCGTCCGTGGCGGCGGCCGACGCCCGAGGCCTTCATGCCGCCCATGGGAGCGTCGAGGCTGGCCCAGGCCGACGAGTAGCCGTCGTTGACGTTGACGGTGCCCGCCTCCAGCCGGGCGGCGATGGCCCGGCCCCGGCCGGTGTCGCCGCAGTAGACGCTGGCGTTGAGCCCGTACTCGGTGTCGTTGGCCTGGGCCACGGCCTCGTCGTCGGACGCCACCGGGTAGACGGCCACCACCGGGCCGAACGTCTCGTCGCGGAACACGTCCATCTCGGGGGTCACGTCGGCCAGCACGGTCGGCTCGTAGAACAGCGGGCCGACGTCGGGCCGGTGCCGCCCGCCGGCCACCACGCGGGCCCCCTTGGCCACGGCGTCGTCGACGTGGGCCCGCACCTTCTCCAGCTGGTCCTGGGAGGCGAGCGCCCCCACCTCGGGGCCGTAGGCCTGCTCGGCCCCGAGCGTCAGCGCCGCGGTGCGGGCCCCGAAGGCGTCGACGAACGCGTCGGCCACCGGGGA
This sequence comes from Acidimicrobiales bacterium, assembly GCA_036506715.1. Taxonomy (GTDB): domain Bacteria; phylum Actinomycetota; class Acidimicrobiia; order Acidimicrobiales; family VFJN01; genus ZC4RG19. Next base: position 1,435 of record DASXRH010000627.1, on the reverse strand, counting down.
CTCGACGTAGATCCGCTCGATCGAGATGCACAGCTGCCCGGTGTTGGCGAACGCGGCGACCACCGCGCCCTCGACCGCCCGGCCGACGTCGACGTCGCCGGTCACGACCATCGCGTTCTTGCCGCCCAGCTCGGCCGACATGCCGATCAGCCGCTCGCCGGCCTGGCGGGCCACGGCGCGGCCGGTGGCGGTCGAGCCGGTGAACATCATGTAGTCGGCCGCCTCGATGATCGCGGTGCCCACGGTGCGCCCGGGCCCGGTGACCACCTGGACCAGCCCGGCCGGCAGGCCCGCCTCCTCCAGCATCTCGAAGGCCCGCAGCGCGGTGAACGGCGTCTGGCTGTCGGGCTTGATGACGACGCCGTTGCCCGCCACCAGGGCGGCCAGGGCGTCGGACACGGCCAGCACCAGCGGGTAGTTCCAGGGCGAGATGATGCCGACCACGCCCTTGGGCACGTGGTGGACCCGGGTGGACACCAGGCCGGGCAGCGCGCTCAACCGCCTGTGGGGCCGCAGCGCCCGGGGAGCGAGGCGGGCGTAGTACCGGGCGGTGACGGCCTGGTCCATGATCTCCTCGAAGGCCCACACCCGGGCCTTGCCGTTCTCGGCCTGGATGAGGTCGAGCAGCTCGCCCTGCCGGTCGAGCACCAGGTCGTGGTAGCGGAGCAGCACCGCCGCCCGCTCCCGCACCGGGCGGGCCGCCCACGCGTGCTGGGCCGCCCGGGCCCGGTCGACGGCGGCGGCCACGTCGTCGGCCGTGCCCACCGGCACCTCGCCCACCACCTCGCCGGTCAGCGGGGACGTGACGACCATCGTGTCACGGCCCTCGGCCAGCACCGCCACCCGGGCGGCCAGCCGGGCCGTCTCGTCCCGGCCGGGACGCAGCGGGGTGGCGGGGGCGTCGGTCCCGGCGGGCGGGGCGACGGGGGCGGGATCGGTGGCGGTCATGGCGGCCTCCAGCGCGGCGGTGCGGGCGCCACCCACCGTACCGACCACGCGGCGCGACCGTCCCGCCCGGGTCCGGCGGCCATGCTGGAACCGTGACCGCCGCGCCCGACCCCGGCCCCGAACCCGCCGACCGCATGGCCTGGGCCGTCGGCGTGCTGGCCGTGCGGCCGTCCGACCGGGTGCTGGAGGTCGGCTGCGGCCACGGCCTGGCCGTCACCCTGGTGTGCGACCGGCTGGCCGCCGGCGACGGCCACATGACGGCGGTCGACCGGTCCGGGGCGATGATCGCCGCCGCGCGCCGCCGCAACCGGGCCCACGTCGACGCCGGGCGCCTCACCCTCGTCGAGCGGCCGCTGGCCGAGGCCGACGGCCACCTCGGCGAGCGGCCCTTCGACACGGTGTTCGGGTTCAACGTGCGGGGGCTCGTCGACCCGGCCGGCCCGGAGTTGGGGGTGGTCGCCCGCCACCTGGCCCCGGGCGGGACGCT
>DASXRH010000626.1:0-3367 GCA_036506715.1 Acidimicrobiales bacterium | reverse complement strand
CCGAGGACCGCTACGCCCTGACCGGTGAGGGTCGCACCCTCACCTCGTCGGAGATGGTCGGGCTGCTCAGCGAGCTGTGCGACCGCTACCCGATCGTGTCGATCGAGGACGGCTGCGCCGAGGAGGACTGGGAGGGCTGGGCCGAGCTGACCCGCGCCCTCGGCGACCGGGTCCAGCTGGTGGGCGACGACCTGTTCGTCACCAACGTCGAGCGACTCGGCCGGGGGATCGAAGCCGGCGTGGCCAACTCCATCCTCATCAAGGTCAACCAGATCGGAACGCTGACCGAGACCCTCGACACCGTCGGCATGGCCGTCAGCCGGGGCTACACGGCCGTCATGTCGCACCGGTCCGGCGAGACCGAGGACGTCACCATCGCCGACCTGGCCGTGGCCACCAACTGCGGGCAGATCAAGACCGGCGCGCCCGCCCGCAGCGACCGGGTCGCCAAGTACAACCAGCTCCTGCGCATCGAGGACGACCTCGGTGACACCGCCGCCTACCCCGGGCGCGCGGCCCTGGCCCGAGCAGGAGGCGGCACGCGGTGAGCGGGCGCCGGCGGCGGGACGGCGAACCGACCACGGGCGTCGACGGCGACGCCCGCCCCCGGGTCAGGGGAGCGTGGACCACCCCCGCCGTCGTGGTCCGCGGCCCCGACGGCGAGATCGTCGCCACGGGCAGCAGCGCCGCCCGCCCCGGATCTCCGGGAGGCCCCGGCACCCTGGGCGCCGCCACGGCGACCACCGGCTGGCGCAAGGGCCGGGTCGGCGGCAGCGGCGCCGGCACCGGCTCGGGCCCCCGCGCCACCGGCGGCCCCGGCGAGGGCAACGGCGCCGGCAAGCCCGGCGACGGCACGGGCGGCGCCACCTCGGCCGGCGGCGGGACGAGCGATGCGGCGGGGTCCGGGGCGCGTGGTCGGCCCCGGGTGCGGCCGCGGCGGATCCCGGGGGCGCCAGGGGCCGTGCTGGTCGCCCCCACCCTGCTGACCGCGGCCGCCGACGGCCGGATCGAGCGGCGGGCGCGGCGGCAGGCCGCGCCGTCGGCGTCGGTCACGCCGTTGCCGCCCCGGCGCTGGGCCACCGACGCCGCCGACGACGCCGAGGGCGACGGCGACGACGCCGTGGCCCGGCGGGGGTTGCGGTCCGTGGCCGGCCGGGGGCCGGTGCCGGCCGGGGTGTCCGGCCGGGGGGCGCGGCGCCCGGCGCCGGCGCACCCGGGCGAGCACCGGCCCCAGAGGGTCCTGAGGGCCGTCGGCGGCCTGGTGGGCGGCATGGTCACCGGCGAAGCGGCGCGTGCGCGGCGGCGGGCCTGGGCCCAGCGGGCGGCGGGGCGGCTGCAGTCGCTGGCGCCGACGGCCATGGTGGCGGCGTCGATCGTGCTGGTCGCCCTGCTGCTCTACACCGTGTTCCCGGTGCGCACCTACCTCAACCAGCGGGCCGCCAGCGAGCGGGCCCGCGAGCAGGTCGAGGTCATCACCGACGAGAACGAGCGGCTGGCCCAGCGGGCCGAGGACCTGCGCGACCCAAAGACGATCGAGGAGCTGGCCCGCGCGCAGCTGGGCCTGGTCAAGCCGGGCGAGGAGTCCTACGGGATCTTCCCGGCGCCCCAGCCGACGACCACCACGACGGCACCGGCGGGGTAGGCGGGCCGGCCGGTCAGACCGGCTCGGGGACCCGGGCTCCCGCGTCGCCCGCCGCGTGCTCCTCGCGGCGCCGGGTCAGCCGCCGGCCGGCCTTGCCGATGCGGTCGATGCGCTTGAGCAGGGCATCGCGGGCCCGCTCGGCCCCGTCGTTCAGCCCGGTCAGCTCCTCGACCCCCCAGTGGCGCAGCACCACCGGCAGGAGGATCTGGCCGTGGTGGATCTGGAAGTCGTAGATGCCCGCCTTGGCGATGGCCCGGGCGTGGGTCTCGAAGTCCACGATGCCGGTGCCGGGCATCTCGAACTCGCGCACCTGGCGCTCGATGGCGACCACCATGCCCGACGGGTCGACGTCGATGGCTGCGGAGGCGAGGTCGCGGTAGAAAAGGTGGTGGCGGTTCTCGTCGGACGCCACCCGCTTCATGACCTCGTAGCCCACCGGGTCGTCGACCAGCTTGCCGGTGTTGTGGTGGGCGATGCGGGTGGCCAGCTCCTGCAGCGTCACGTACACCAGCCCGTCCTGCGGCATCGTCGGCTCGGGCACCTGGCCGCAGCTGACCTGGGCCATGCGGGCCCGCTCCAGCGCCACGGGGTCGACGGCCCGGGTCACGGTCAGGTAGTCGCGGATGACGATCGAGTGCCGCCCCTCCTCGGCCGTCCACCGCCGGTTCCACTCGCCCCACGCCGACTGGCGGCCGAACACGGCCTCGATCGTGCGGAAGTAGTAGGGGAGGTTGTCCTCCGTGAGAAGGTTGACGAACAGGCTCGACCGCACCTCGTCGGTGACCGCCGTCTCCTCGGGGGACCACTCGTAGCCCTCCTCGAAGTCCCGCCCCCGCGTGTAGGGCACGAGCTGGTGGGGGAACCACTCCTTGGCCTGGGCCAGGTGTCGATCGAGCAGCCGGGCCACGGTGGGCTCGAGCTCGGACACGAGGGCGGCGGCGTCCATCTGGTCGGCGGGCACCGCCCCAGCCTACCTACCAGTCGGTAGGCGAGCTAGTCCCGGTGACCGATGTCTCGTCTCCGCCGTGGCCGTCACGGCCCGTCGGCGGCGCGAGACTGACCGCCATGTCCGATCGGGGGGACGAGCGGGTCGGCGACGCCGACCGCCAGCGGGTGATCGACGCGCTGCGCGCCCACACCGGCGCGGGCCGGCTCACGCTCGACGAGTTCTCCGACCTGTGCGGGGCGGTGTTCGCGGCTCGCACCCGGGCCGAGCTGGACGCGGTGGTCCGCGACCTGCCGCCGGGGGTCGGGTTCGACCCGGCGCCGGCGGTGCCGCTGCGGGCCACCCCCGCCACCCCGGCGACCCCCGCCCTGCCCTCCGTGCCGGCGGCCGGCGCTCCGGTGCCCGCCCACCCGGATCGCACCAGTCGCCGCTGGTTCGTGGCCATCATGAGCGGCGCCCGGTCACCGGGCCGGTGGCGGGCCGCCCGCCAGATGACCGCGCTCGCGTTCTGGGGCGGCGTCCACATGGACCTGAAGGGGGCCGAGGTCGAGGGGTCGGTGGTCGACATCACCGCCTGGGCGATCATGGGTGGGGTGACGATCCGGGTGCCGCCGGGGTGCCGGTCGAGATCGACGGCTTCGTGTTCATGGGCAGCACCGGCGATCACACGCGTCCGTCCGAGCCGCTGCCGGGCGCGCCGCTGGTCCGGGTCCATGCCCGGGGGCTGTGGGGCGGGGTGGAGGTGCGGACCTCCCGCGACGGGCGCCGCAGCCGCGGCC
>DASXRH010000625.1:0-2646 GCA_036506715.1 Acidimicrobiales bacterium | reverse complement strand
CTCGAGAAGGTCAAGGCCACCTGGGACCGGTACAAGGCGGCGTCGGAGCTGGAGGCCGGGGTCGTGTCCGGCATCCCCTACGCCGACATCTTCAACAGCACCGCTGCGCTCGGCATCGACCCCCGGCTGGTCGCCGCCGTCGCCTTCCACGAGTCGGCCGGGTTCGATCCCGATGTCATCGCCTGCCGGCGCGACTCCCCGGCCGGGGCCAAGGGGATCATGCAGTTCATGCCCGACACCGCCGCGGGCCGGGGCATCGACCCCTGCAAGCCCGAGGAGGCCATCCCGGCCGGGGCCAAGTACCTGGTCGAGCTGCACGACAAGTTCGGGTCGTGGGAGCTGGCGCTGGCGGGCTACAACGCCGGGCCGGCGGCGGTCGAGCAGTACGGCGGCATCCCGCCCTTCGAGGAGACCCAGAAGTACGTCCCGATCGTCATGACCAAGTGGGAGGAGTACAAGAAGCAGTTCCCGACCGGCACCGTCGAGGGCAGCGACGGCCAGTGGTCCCTGCCCGGCCCCCGGGCGATGGTCGACCGCAACCCCGACGCGCTGAACAACCCCCACCACGACTATCCCGCGCTCGACTGGGGGATCCCCACGGGCACGCCGGTGTTCGCCGTGCGGTCGGGCACCGTGACCGCCGTGTCGAGCAACCCCTACAACTGCTACCAGCAGGCGAGCTGCGTGAAGTGCGGCCTCGGGCTGACCATCCGCGACGGCGACGGCGTCTACTGGATCTACTGCCACGGGAGCCAGCGCCTGGTGGACAAGGACGCCAAGGTCAAGGCCGGCGACCAGATCCTGGTCAGCGGCAACACCGGCAACAGCAGCGGGCCCCACCTCCACCTCGGCATCCGGGTCGGCGACCGCAACATGTGCCCGCAGTCGCTCCTGATCGCGATCTACCGGAAGACGGCGGTGCCCGACCCCCGCAGCCTGCCCTCCAGCGGCTGTATCAGCTGACGCCGGGCGGCCGGGGTCACGCGGTCCTCGTCCCACAGACTGGCGGCCAGCCGCAGCGTGTCGGGACCCGGCACCGGCGCGGCCCGGGCCAGCGCGTCCAGCCACCGGTTGCGGCGCAGCCGGAAGCTCACCGACAGGGCGATGTCCTCGTAGCGGACCCAGTGCCAGGCGGTGGCCGGGATCAGCAGCGCCTCGCCGGGCGCCAGCGTGCAGTCCCGGGCCCCGCTGTCCCGGACGAAGTCGGCCAGCTCGCCCGGTCCGAGCCGGTCGAGATGGAGGTCGCTGGCGTAGGGCGCGCCCGGGGCGGCGCTGGGGTGCAGCAGGGCCGTCCGGGCCGCGTCCACGACGACGTAGCGCTTGTGCCCGAACACCTGGACCATGACGTTGTGCCGCAGGTCCCGGTCGAAGTGCAGGTGGGTCGTACTGCCCGGCCCGGCCAGGAAGGCCAGCGAGACCCAGCGGTCGTGGGCGGCGCCGATGCCCAGGTAGGGCAGCGGCAGTCGGGCGGCCAGCGGTGTCGGGGTGTCGAGCTCGACGCAGACCTCGCGGGACCCGGCGGCCAGATCGTCGAGGAAGGCGGCGAAGGTGGTGCGCCGCGGCGGGCTGGTCCGGCCCCGGGCCAGCACCTCGCTGATCGGCGGCGGGGTGACCGGCAGTGGCAGGTGCCCGAGCACCCGGCGGGCCACGGCGCGGTCGCGGAGCTCGAACGCCGGGGCGCCGCCGAACAGCCCGGTGAGCACGACGGGCGTGCCGGTCCGGAGGTAGAGGCGATCGAGGTCGGCGGGCGAGGGCGCCGGGATCCGGTCGATGTTGTCGAGCGCGGTCGCCTGCCGGGCCACGGCCAGACTGTGGCGGTACGAGATGAACGCCGTCCGTCCGCCGGCCGTCCGGCGGGCGAACCTTGCCCGGCCGGGCGCGGCGCCGGTGTGTTGACCGACCACGGTCCGGGGTAGTCCCTGGTGGGCCGGTCGGCGCGCTTGTGCCGAGGGTCACGAGCGTTCCGACGGGTGTCCAACAGTGCTAGGCAGGTGACGTGCCACGCCTCGACGATCTGGCCGAGAAGTTGGCACCGCTGCTGGGCGGGTTCCTCCCCCGGCAGCGGTGGTACGCCGGTGACCAGGCTCCCGCCACGGTCTCGGTGACCCCGCTCGACCTACGGGAGGGCGACCCTCTGCTGGCCTGGTACCTGGTCGAGGTCACCGACGACGCCGGCGCCGCCGCCACCTGGCAGGTCGTGCTGGGCGGGCGGCCCGCGCCCAGCGACTGTGAGTTCCTCCACGGCAAGGAGCGGGTCACGGTGGGCGAGGTCGACGGCTGGGTGTACTACGACGCCCTGGTCGACCCCGACCTGGCCCTCGCGGTGCTGCGCCGGGTGGCACCCGACGAGTCGGCCGAGGTGGCCCGCCCGCTCGTCGTCGAGCAGTCGAACACATCGGTCGTCTACGACGAGCGGCTCATCCTCAAGCTGTTCCGCCGGGTCCACCCCGAGCCCAACCCCGACGTCGAGATCACCGAGGTGCTGGGCGAGCGGGGCTTCCCCCATGTGGTGCCGCAGCTGGCCGAGCTGCGCTACGAGGGCGCCGACCTGGCCGTCGTCCGCCAGTACCTGCTCGGGTCGACCGACGCCTGGCACCTGGCCCACACCTCGCTGCGCGACCTGCTGGGCACCCGCATGCCGCCCGA
>DASXRH010000624.1:0-9557 GCA_036506715.1 Acidimicrobiales bacterium | reverse complement strand
GCCGGCGGCGGGTCGATGGTGTCGTTCCCGGCCCTGCTGGCCCTGGGCGTGCCCAGCCTGGCCGCCAACGTGACGTCGACGGTCGGGATCTGGCCCGGCTACCTGGGTGGGGCCGCCGGGTTCCGCCGCCGGCTGGCCGGGCAGCGGGACCTGTTGCGGGAGCTGGCGCCGGTTGCCGTGGTGGGTGCGCTGGTGGGGTCGGGCCTGCTGCTGATCACCTCCCAGGACGAGTTCGATGCCCTCGCCCCCTGGCTGGTGCTGCTGGCCTGCGCGCTGTTCGCCGCCCAGCCGGCCCTGGCCCGCCGGCTGGCCGCCGCGGGGCCGGCGTCCCGCGACTGGCGGGTGCTGCGGGACGGCGGGGTGCTGCTCGGCTCGGCGTACGGCGCCTACTTCGGGGCCGGGCTGGGCGTGCTGCTGCTGGCGGTGCTGGGCATCACGGTGGCCGAGGCCCTCACCGACCTCAACGCCGTGCGGACCGTGCTGGCCCTGCTGGTCAACAGCATCGCCGTCGTGGTGTTCGCGGTGGCCGCGCCGGTCGTGTGGTCGGCGGCCGCGACGATGGCGGCCGCCAGCCTGGCCGGCGGCTACGTGGGCGCCCGCACGGCCGACCGCATGCCGGTCCCGGTGTTCCGGGCGGTGGTGCTCGTGCTCGGCCTGGCCGCCGCCATCGGCCTGTTCGTACGATGAGCCACGGTTCACCCCCTCGGCAATTGCCTGACGGTGTAAGGCCGTGCCTACGCTCTGCCCGATGCCCCGCCGCCGTGTCCGCCTGCCCGCCGCCGGCCTGCTGCTCGCGCTCGTGATCGGCACCGGCCTGGCCGCCTGCGGCGGCGACGGCGGCGCCTCGGCCACCGGCGGCGGCACCACCGAGGCCCCGTCGGGCGGCCTGTCGTCCGGCGGCGGGGGCGACGACACGCCCGCCGGCGCCCCCGACGACATGGTCGTGGTCGACGGCGCCACCGCCACCGTCAACGCCCTCGACAACACTTTCCAGGCCCCCGACATCCAGGTGAAGCCGGGCACCACCGTGACCTGGACCAACAAGGGCCGCAACGACCACGACGTCCTGCCCGTGGACGGCGACGCCTGGGGCGTCGACACGACGGGGTTCACCCCGGGGGCCGTGTACTCGACCACGTTCACCACGCCCGGGGTGTACCACTACTACTGCTCGATCCACGGCACGACCACGGCCGGCATGGTCGGCACGGTCGTCGTCGCCGGCTGACAGGCGCGAGAACTTGGGGGACCACATGTTCACTGCCCGACGGGCACTCGGCGTCCTGCTGGCCGCCGCGCTCGTGCTCACCGCCGCCTGCGGGGGCGACGACGACACGTCCGGCGACAGCGGCGGCAGCGGCAGCGAGGCCGCGGGCAAGACCCTCCAGGTCCCCGAGGACTTCGACACCATCCAGGCCGCCGTCGACGCCGCCGCCCCCGGCGACCTGGTGCTGGTGGGCAAGGGCACCTACGCCGAGGCCGTCAACGTCGAGACCGACGACCTCACGATCCGGGGCGTGGACCGCAACGAGGTGATCCTCGACGGCGGCTTCCAGATGGACAACGGCATCCGGGTCGTGGGGGCCGACGGCGTGGCCATCGAGAACATGACGGCCCGCAACTACACCGGGAACGGCTTCTTCTGGACGGGCGTGACCGGCTACCGGGGCTCGTACCTGACCACCTACCGCATCGGCGACTACGGGGTCTACGCCTTCGACTCGACCAAGGGCCTGCTCGAGCACAGCTACGCCTCGGGCAGCCCCGATGCCGGCTTCTACATCGGCCAGTGCTACCCGTGCGACGCCGTGATCGACGACGTGGTGTCCGAGTACAACGGCCTCGGCTACTCGGGCACCAACTCGGGCGGCGACCTCTACATCGTCAACTCGACGTTCCGCCACAACCGGGCCGGCATCGTGCCCAACTCGGGCAGCTACGAGCTGTGCTACCCGTCCCGCAAGACGACGATCGTCGGCAACCTCGTGTACGCCAACAACCAGCCCGACACGCCCGCCATCGACGTGGCCCTGCTGGCCATGGGCAACGGCATCCTGCCCGCGGGCGCGGTGGGCGCGGACATCGAGCGCAACCGGGTGTGGGACCACGACCGCACCGGCATCGGGTTGGTGCCCTTCCCCGAGGACGACCCCAACGACGTGGTGCCGCCACCCGAGGACGACGAGCGGCCCTGCAGCGAAACCAAGACCGAGGCCCCGGCCGACCCGGCGTCGGTGCCGGCGCTGGTCATCTGGAACCCCCGGGAGAACACCGTCGTGGGCAACGTGGTCGAGGACTCGCGCCTCGCCGACCTGGCCGTCGGCTCGACCGAGGACGTGTCCGGCCTCGGCAACTGCTTCAGCGACAACCAGTTCGCCACGAGCGCACCGCTGGACGTCGAGACGCTGGCGCCGTGCGACGGCACCGGCTCCGGCGACTGGACGGCGGGCGCCCTCGACCTCGGCGTGCTGATCGCCACGGTCCAGCCCCCGTCGGGCGACTACAAGGCGTCGCCCGAGCCGGGCCCCCAGGAGAACATGCCCGACGCCGCCACCGCCCCGGCCCGCCCCGCCCGCGACGTGCCGGGCGACATCGACGTCGCCTCGATCAAGGTCCCGGACAAGCCGTCGTGACCGGTGGAGCGGCGCCGGGGTGAGGCCGGCGCCGCGCGCTCGTCGTCCGGGGACCGCCGCAACCCGCTTGCGGCGGCCCCGGGCGACCCTCACGGCCGCCGGGCGGGCGGTGAGCCGGCCGGGCCCTCGGGGTCGGTGGCGCCGCGGCCGCCGGGCCATGGCGATGGCCGTCCTCGTGCCGGTCGTCGGGGTCGTCGCCGGGTGCGGGGGGTCCGGTGGCGGCACCGGGCGGGCGGCGGCGGCCGAGGCGGCCCGGGCCCGGGTCCACGCCTCGCCCACCGAGGCCGGCCCCCAGGGCCGGGTGCCCCAGTTCGTGGTCGAGTGCGGGTTCAGCCACGCCGGAAGCGACGATCCCATCGTCCACCCCGGGCACGCCGGGGCGTCGCACCTCCACGTGTTCTTCGGCAACACCACCACCGGGGCCGCCTCCACCGCCGCGAGCCTGGCCGCCGGCGGCACCACCTGCGACCAGCCCCTGGACCGGGCCGCCTACTGGGCGCCGGCGCTGCTCGACCACGGGGCTCCCGTCACCCCCACCGGGGCGGTCGCCTACTACCGGCCGGGGGTGGGGGTCGACCCCGCCACGGTCGAGCCCTATCCGTTCGGCCTGAACGTCCTGGGCGGCGACCCGGCGGCCACCGAGGCCCAGTCGCTGGACGTCGTGGCCTGGTCGTGCGGCACCGGGTCCGAGCGGGCGGCCACCCCGCCCACCTGTCCCGACGGTCGCCCGCTGCGGCTGGCCGTCAGCTTCCCCGACTGCTGGGACGGCCACCGGCTGGACAGCCCCGACCACCTGGCCCACATGGCCCGCAGCCGGACGGGGGCCTGTCCCGCCGGCCACCCGGTGCCGGTGCCGCAGCTGCTGCTGACCGTCACGTTCCCGGTCACCGGGGGCGGCCACGACCTGGCGCTGGCCACCGGGTCGGTGCTCGGCGGGCACGCCGACTTCGTCAACGCCTGGGACGAGGACAAGCTGCGGACCGAGGTGACCACGTGCCTCCACCGCGGCTTCGTGTGCGGGGTGGCGAGCACACGTTCGTGATGGTCGCGGCGGCGCTCGGGTGGCAGGCTGGGGCTGCGTGAGCTTCCGCCCGCCGCCTGCCGGGGGGCGGTGGGCGGGGGCTCACCCAGCGCGGGTGCCGGGCCGGGCGTACGTGCGGGCGTGGGCGGGCACGGGGGTGCCGGCCGCCAGGTCGGCCGCCGGCACCGGGGTGCCCGGCACGGTCGTGAGGGGGATGACGCCGGCCCACACGGGCAGGTCGAGGTCCTCGTCATCGTCGATGGGGTCGCCGGTGCGGACCTTGACCGAGCACTCGTCGAGCGGCAGGGCCAGCACCAGGGTGGCCCGGACCTCCTTCTCGGAGGGCGGGCGCACGTCGGCCCCCCGGCCGGGGACGATGTGGTCGACGAGGCGGTCGAGGGCGGCCAGCTTCTCGTGCCGGTCGGTGAGCAGGGTGGCCCGGCCGAACACGACCACGGACCGGTAGTTCATCGAGTGGTGGAAGGCCGACCGGGCCAGCACCAGCCCGTCCACCAGCGTGACGGTGACGCACATGTCGAGCCCCGTCGACCCGCCCCGCATCAGCCGGCTGGCCGGCGAGCCGTGGAGCAGCAGCCGGTCGCCGTCGCGCCCGTAGAGCATGGGGATGACCACGGGCCCGCTGTCACCCACCAGCCCCACGTGGGCCACCAGCCCCTCGTCCAGCACGGCGTGGACGGCCGCCCGGTCGTAGCGCCCGCGGCCGGGCTGCCGCTTGACGGTGGTCCGGGCCGACGGGGGCGGGGCGGGGATCGAGGGCGACATGCCCGCGGAGGGTAGGAGCCGCCCGCCCGGCCCGGCCAGGCCAATTGGACCCCTGTCGCTCCCCCCACCGCCGGGGCCGTCACACGTCGACGTAGATGAACCCGTAGGCCTCGTCCCGGTAGGGGATGCCGCTGGCGGCCAGCGCCGGTGCCCAGTCGCCCGTGACCTCGGGGTTGCTGTCCTCCATGCCGTGGTCGGCGACCAGGAAGAACGCCGTGCGGTCCCACACGCCGGCCCGCTCGACCGCGGCCAGGATCTGGCCGAGGCGGGCGTCGCTGTCGTGGATGCTGGCCCGGGCGATCTCGGCGTAGGGCCCGCTGTGGTGGAAGGCGGCGTCGGTGAGGGTGAAGTTGACGAAGCAGTAGCGGGGCAGCGGCTCGCCGCGCTCCCACACGTCGAGCGCCTGGACCATGCCGGTGTGGTCGATGCGCGACGACACCTCGTACGACTTCTCGGGCCGCACGAACCGCTCGGTGGCGAACGGCAGGTCCTCGGCCCGGGGCGGCCGCACCAGCCGGCCGCCGGTCCGGAGGACGTCGAACGTCGACTCGTCGGCGCCGACGTCGCACGGCTCGTTGATGGCCACCGTGCGCGAGCCGGGGAAGGCCCGGTGGACGGCCTGGTACAGGGTCTCGACGCCGGGCGAGAGCGTCTGCATCGCCCACGGCCAGGTCGCCGGCGAATTGGTCACCATCTGCTGGCCGGACGCCCGGTCGTACCAGGCGTTGTGGAGGATGCCGTGGTGGCCGGGGTGGGCGCCGGTCTGGATCGTCGTGTGGTTGGCCAGGGTGACCGACGGCAGGCTGGCCATCGCGCCCTGGCCGAGCCCGGTGCCCTGGGCCAGGAGGCGGGCCAGGTGGGGGACCTCGCCGGCGGCCACCATGTCGTAGAGCACGTTGGCGTTGGTTCCGTCCCACAGGAACCCGATGACGTGCTCGGGCGGCGCCGCCGCCGGGTCGAGCAGCTCGGTCAGCACCCGGCCGTCCTGGTGGGCCAGCAGGGCGCCGCCGTCGGCGGGCTCGGCGCCGAGCAATGCGAGCACGGTGGGCGCCACGTCGACCAGCCGGCCGGCGCTCGGGACCAGGCCCTGGTGGCGGACCCCGGCGCCCGACAGGACGAACGGCGCCCGCACCTGCACGATGCCGAGCGAGCCGTGCTCGCCCCGCTCGCCGCCCTGGTCCTCCCAGTTGTGGGCGGGGGTGTGGAGGCAGACGATGTCGGGGGCGGCGGGGTGGTCGAAGATCTGGGCGATGTGGTCGTGGGCGTGGGGGTACGACTGGCTGGTGCGGGTCGGCCACCGGTGGGTCATCTCGTCGGCCAGGGGCGCGAACCGGTCGGTGGCGGTGTCGCCCAGCGGGTTGCGCCCCTCCACCAGGGTCTCGACGTAGCGCGGCCCGTCCCCGCCGCCACCGTCGTCGCGGCGCGCGTCACGGGTGAACCGGACCCGCCCGTCGACGGCCCGCACGTCGTAGCCGCCGTCGTCGGTGGTGATCACCATGTCGACGATGGGCTCGAGCGCGGGATCGAGCAGCGCGTCGGCGACCCGCCCCACCCGCTCGGGATCGACGCTCATGCCCGCACGCTAACGGCCCCCCACCATCGAACTGGCGCGCGTTCCCTGCGAAAAACGCACGAAACGCGCGCCAGTTCGTTCGTTACGAGGCGGATGGGGTGTCGAGGTTGGTCCAGTTGTCCTGGGAGTAGCGGGCGCCGACAGGGACCAGGTCGTCGAGGCGGGCCAGGTCGTCGGGGGTCAGCTCGACGGCCAGGCTGCCGACGTTCTCCTCCAGGTAGGTGCGGCGCTTGGTGCCGGGGATGGGCACCACGTCGTCGCCCTGGGCGCTCAGCCAGGCCAGCGCCACCTGGCCCGGGGTGGCGCCCCGGGCCCCGGCGACCTCGCGGACGACCGCCACCAGTTCGAGGTTGCGGTCGAGGTTCTCGCCCTGGAACCGCGGTTGGGTGCGGCGGAAGTCGTCGTCCTGCAGCTGGTCGAGGCTCGCCACGGCCCCGGTGAGCAGGCCCCGGCCGAGGGGGCTGTAGGGCACGAGCCCGACGCCCAGCTCGCGGCACGTGGGCACGATCTCGGCCTCGATGTCACGGGAGAAGATCGACCACTCGGTCTGGAGGGCGGCGATGGGGTGGACCGCGACCGCCCGGCGGACGGTGTCGGCCGACGCCTCCGACAGCCCGAGGTGCAGGACCTTGCCCGCCTCGACCAGCTCGGCCATGGCGCCAACCGTCTCCTCGATGGGCACGGTCACGTCGGGTCGGTGCTGGTAGTAGAGGTCGATGTGGTCGACGCCGAGCCGGCCGAGCGAGGCGTCGCAGGCCTGGCGGACGTAGGCGGCGTCGCCTCGGACCCCGCGGCCGCCGGGGGCGTCGGGGTCGAGGTGGATGCCGAACTTGGTGGCCAGCACCACCTCGTCCCGCCGGGCGGCGAGGGCCTTGCCGACCAGTTCCTCGTTGCCGCCGAAGCCGTACATGTCGGCGGTGTCGAAGAACGTGACGTCGAGGTCGAGGGCCCGGCCGATCGTGGCCTCCGCCTCGGCCCGGTCGGGGGTGCCGTAGGCGAAGCTCATGCCCATGCATCCGAGGCCCTGGCCGGAGACGGTGGGGCCGGTGGACCCGAGGGCGCGCGTGGGGAGGGTCATGGCTGGTGCTCCTGTGGTTGGGATCGTGGGGAGGGCGTCAGGGAGCGCAGTGACCGCCGTAGGTGGCGATCTTGTACTCGATGACCCCGAGGGCCGACTCGAGCTCGACGATGCGGGCCTTGACGCCGTCGCGGTGGCGTTCGAGGAGGGCGAGGCGCTCGTCCTCGTTGCCGGGCCCGGCCGCCACCAGCCGGAAGTAGGCCTGGATGTCGCGGATGGGCATGGCGGTCAGCCGCAGCCGGGTCACGAACACGACCCGGCCCAGCTCGCCGGGGCCGTAGACCCGGCGGCCGGCCTCGTCGCGGGGCACGTCGAGCAGCCCGATCCGCTCGTAGTAGCGCAGGGTGTGGGCGATGACGCCGGTCCGCTCGGCCACCTCGGCGATGCTCAGGGCCTCGTCGGCGGCGACCTCGACCGGGTCGCCGCACGCGGGGACCTCGGCGGCGGGGCGGGCGGCGAGCTCCGTGACGGCCATACCGGGACGGTAGGGCTTTGAGCGCGCTCTAAGTCAAGGGTCGGGTCTCAGGCGGCGGAGGCGGCCGGCTCGACCGGCCCGAGGTGCTCGGCGAAGTGGGCCTCGGCCGCCGCCCGCTCGAACAGCGGAACCGCCACGTGGACGCCCGGGTTGGCGTGCATCGTCTTGCGCTCTGACCCGAACAGCCCGAACAGCGTGCACGCGTCCTCGGGCCGGACGACCTCGTCCTGCCACTGCACGAGGAACAGCAGCGGCACGGTGATCGAGCGGGCCAGGTCGTCGAAGCCGGCCAGCCGCATCTGGTCGCTCCACCCGAACAGACCCAGCACGGCGGCGCCGATGCGGGGCTCGCCCGCCACCAGCGGCACGCCGAAGGCGCAGCCCATCGACAGCCCCCAGTACCCGACCGGCCCGGTGCCCACCTCGGGCACTGCCCGGGCGGCGTCGAGGGCGGCGTGCCAGTCGCCGAGCACGCGCTCGGTCGTGGCGCCCCGGCCCCGGCCGAACAGCCGGCCGCCCAGGCGCCGGCGCCGCTCCTCCCAGGACAGATCGCGCTCGTCGGCCGGTGTCCGGTCGCCGTGGTACGGGGCGTCGATGGCCAGCGCCGCGTAGCCCTGGTGGCGCACCAGCCTGCGGGCCAGGGCCACGACGTTGGGCGACCGCTTCTCCTGCGAACCCCCGTGGCCGATCAGCACCAGCGGCCGGGGGCCGGTGGCGCCCTCGGGCGTCCACAGCACCCCGGGCACCGGCTCGTCGGGCCGGTCGAGCGTGAAGCCGCGCTCGGTCACCCCCATGGCGGCGACCTCGTCGGTGAACTGCATGTCGGTCACGGCGGCCCCCCTGTCAGACCCGGACGGCCTTGGCGCCGAAGCGCTGCTGGAAGCCGGCCGTGTCGATCTCCTCCAACTCGATCTCGCCTGCCATGACCCCGGCCTTCCACTCCTCGTGGGCCGGGATCCGGGCGTGGAACTCGTCCATGACCTCGGACGCGAACAGCTCGAGGCTGTGGCAGATGTCGGCGTGGGTGTTCCGGCCCGCCTGGTTGAGCAGGATGACCTGGTCGATGTTCGACGCCTCGAACTTGCGCAGCTTGCGCCGGATCGTCTCGGGTGACCCGATGAGGCCGCCCGACAGCGCCCTCTCGGCCGATGTCGGGTTGGCGGTCTTCCACGCGGTGTACTCGTCCCACATGTTGACCTCGCCCGGCTCGGGCCGGCGGCGGTCGGGGCTGTTGTAGTAGCGCAGGCAGAACTGGAAGAAGGTGGCGCCGTCGGCCCGGGCCCGGGCCTCCTCGTCGGTCTCGGCGCACATGAACATGCTGACCAGGGCGATGTTCGGGTTGACCGGGTAGTCGGCCAGCTTGTCGAGCCGCTTGGTCATCGCGTTGTAGTAGGCGTGGACCCAGGCGTGGGCCGCGTCGGCGCTGACGAACTGGAACCCGAGCGCCCCGAGGCCGCGGCGCCCCGCGTACTCGATCGTCTCGAGCTGCGAGCAGGCGGTCCACAGCGGCGGGTGCGGCTTCTGCCGGGGCTTGGGCAGCACGTTGCGCAGCGGGAAGTCGAAGTGGGGGCCGTGGTACTCGACGCCGCCGTCGGCGAACATCGGGATCGCGCAGCGCACGGCGTCCTCCCAGATCTCCCGCTTGTCGCGGAAGCGGACCCCGAAGGGGTGCAGCTCGGTGATGCTGGCCGACTCGCCCATGCCGAACTCGACCCGGCCGTCGCTGACGAGGTCCAGGGCCGAGATGCGCTCGACCGCCTTGGCCGGGTGGTTGGTGGTGAGCTGCATGATCCCGTGGCCGAGGCGGATGTCCCTGGTCCGCTGGCTGGCGGCGGCCAGGAACACCTCGGGCGCGGACGAGTGCGAGTACTCCTCGAGGAAGTGGTGCTCGACCTCCCACGCGTAGTCGTAGCCGAGGCGGTCGGCCAGCTCGATCTGGTCGAGGCTGTTCTGCAACAACTGGTACTCGCCGTCCTCGGTCCACGGCCGCGGTA
>DASXRH010000623.1:0-1612 GCA_036506715.1 Acidimicrobiales bacterium | reverse complement strand
CACCCCCGGATGTTCGCCACGCTGTTCAACGGCCCGTACGAGGGGCTGCCCGCGTTGGAGCGGTGGACGCTCGACCTGGGCCGGGGCACGCTCGCCACCGAGACGCTCGACGACCGGGGCCAGGAGTTCCCCCGCATCGACGAGCGCCGCACCGGCCGGCCCCACCGCTACGGGTACGCCGCCTCGTTCGGCGAGGGGATCGAGCACGGGCCCGCTCTCAAGCACGACCTCGCCGCCGGCACCACCGAGGTCCACCACTACGGCGAGGGCCGGGCGACGCTCGAGCCGGTGTTCGTGCCCCGCTCGACCGACGCCGCCGAGGACGACGGGTGGGTGCTGTCCTACGTCTACGACGCCACCACCGACCGCAGCGACGTCGTCATCCTCGACTCCGGCGACTTCGCCGGCGACCCGGTGGCGACCGTCCACCTGCCGGTGCGGGTGCCGTTCGGCTTCCACGGGAGCTGGCTGCCCGACGCCTGACGCCCGCGGCCGGGCCGCCCGGGTCGGGCCTACTCGCCGGCGGCGGGGCGGCCGCGCAGGCGGGTGACCGACCCGGGGCCCCGGCCGGCGGCCGCGTCGCCCTCGGCCGCCGGCTCGGGACCGGTGACCACGCCGGCGCTCAGCCCGGCGCCGGCCAGCCCGCTCCACAGCAGCTGGGTCAGGTACTCGACGAGGTCGGCCTTGGACATCGTGCGCCGGTCGAGCCACCAGGCGGCGCCGGCGAACGTCATGCCCACGATGGCGGACGCCCACAGCTCGGCCGCCCCCGAGTCGGCCCCCGCCCGCCGCAGCGAGCTGCCGAGCGACACCGCGATCTCCTGGGAGATCTCGCCGTCGACCCGGGTGCCGGGGCGGCGGGGGCGGTCCATGGCCGTCTGCACCAGGAACCGGTAGAGCTCGGGCTCGTCCTCGATGAACGTGCAGAAGGCCTCGATGGTGGCGGCCACCACCTCGCGGGGTTGACGCTGGGACGAGGTCAGACCGCCGATGACCGCCGCGTTGAGCTGGCCGGCCACCCGCTCGGCCAGCGCGGTCACCAGCCCGGCCTTGTCGCCGAAGTGCGAGTAGAGGATGGGCTTGGTTATGCCGGCCTCGGCCGCCAGCTCGTCCATCGACGCCCGGGGGCCGATCCGGCGGATGGCCCGCTCGGCCGCGTCGAGCAGCTCGGACCGCCGTTCCTCGCGGTCGCGGCGCGGCCCCCGGGGCCGCCCGGGCCGGGGGGAGCCCGAGGGCGACGACGACCGGCGGCTGGTCACGCCCGTGAAACTACCCGTCGTCGCCGCCCTGCGGGCCGACGGCGGCAGCCACGAGCGCCAGGAGCTCGTCGCCGTAGGCGGCCAGCTTGGCCGGCCCGATGCCCGGGCAGGCCTCGAGCTCGCGGGTGCTGGCCGGCCGGCGCTCGGCGATGCCCATGAGGTGGCGGTCGCTGAGGACGATGAAGGCGGCCACCCCGTCGGCCCGGCTGCGGTCCTTGCGCCAGGCCCGCAGGGCGGCCTCGACCTGGGCGGCCTCGGGCCCCGACGCCCCGGGCACCGGGGTGCCCCGCGGGCCCCGGCCCCCGCTGCGCCCGCCGGCAGCGGCGGGCGGTGCGGCGCGGGCGGCGGCGGCC
>DASXRH010000622.1:0-4862 GCA_036506715.1 Acidimicrobiales bacterium | reverse complement strand
CGGGGTAGAGGAAGCCGAACAGGGTGGCGGTGCGGTAGTCGCGCCAGGCCTCCTCCCCGCCGTAGCCACTGATCCCGTGGTCTGCCAGCCGTTTCAGGTACAGCTCGATCAGTGGACCCTCCACCTCGGCCCGGACGTCGGGCTCGAGGCTCTGGGACAGGAAGTAGGCCAGGTCCCGCATCCCGCGCGACCGGTCGACCAGCTGCCAGTCGCACACCCGCAGCCGGCCGCCGGCGGCGAAGAACATGTTGTCGAGGCGGAAGTCGCCGTGGGACAGGGTGCGGGGCGGCGCCGCCAGGGCGGCGGCCAGGGCGGGGATGCGGTCGAACAGCCGGTCGCCGGCGGTGACGGCCCCCGCGGGCAGCGTGGGCCCGAACCGCTCGCGGATGCCGGGCCAGGCCTGGCGGTAGGCGTCCCGCAGCGGTTGGACGAACGCGGGGTCGTCGATGGGCCGCAGCCAGCCCTCGCCGCCCAGGCCGGCCTCGTCCCAGAACGCGGCGTGGTGGTCGGCCATCGCGGCCACGGTCTCGGCCGCCCGGTCGGGCGGGCACCCGGCCACCTGGTCGACGACGGCGGCGTCGCCCATGTCGTCGAGCACGAGCAGGAAGTCCTGCGTGGCCTCGTCGATCTGGACGTGGTGGCACCCGATCGCGATCGCCGTCTCGGCCGCCGGCGAGGCGAAGAAGCAGGCCTCGTTGCGGTACATCCCGAGGGCCGCCCCGACGGCGCGGGTGCGGTCGCTGGCGGGCGGCCGCTTGACCACCACGGTCTGCGGCCCGGTCCCGCCTGCCCAGGTGAGCTCCAGCCGGTCGAGGGCGCTCAGCAGGCCGACGCCGACGCCCAGCGGCCGGCTGCGGACGGCGACGACCTCGGCCTGCGACCCCGCGGGTCGCAGCACGGCCGTGAGCCAAACCGGTGTCAGCAACTGTTCAGATTCGTGGCCCGCAGTCCATCTGATGCCGCCCTCACCCGCCACTGGTCCGCCCCTTCTGCGCTGACGGCGCCCATTGCTCACAGAGCGCGTTGATGACACTGTGTCTGTCACCACCAAACGTCGTCAATCCGTGACTACTGCGCGCGGGTGGTAAACATGGGTAAGGGGCGGTCATCGCGTCACGTAGGGTGATGTCCATCTACCGTGGGGGAGAGGTCCTGCGTCCCGGGGAGGCGAGGAGGCCGGTGTTGCCGGATGCCGACAGCCTGACAGCGCGCACGGCGTCGCACCCTCGTCCCCCCGCGCACCTGCCCGCCCACATCGTCCACCGGCCCCGGCTGGTGGCCCTCCTCGACCAGCCCGGCGCCCGCCTGGTCATCGTCACCGGGCCGGCCGGATCGGGCAAGACGGTGGCGGTGCGGGACTGGCTCGTCGCCACCAGGGCCCCCGCCGCGTGGCTGTCGCTCGAGGGCCGCCACACCGACCCCGAACACCTGCTGGAGGACCTGCTCGCCGTCCTGGAGGACCTCGCCCCGGGGGTCGACGAGGCCATCGCCCGCGAGGACCCCGCCGACCAGGGCGTCGCCCAGATCATCGCCCGGGTGGTCGGGCACATCGCCGGCGCCCCGCCCACCACGCTCGTCCTCGACGACCTCCACGTCATCGACCGCAGCCTCACGCCCGCCCTGCTGGCCCAGCTCCTCGACGTGATCCCGGCCACCAACCTGCGCCTCGTCATCTGCAGCCGGGCCGACCCGCCCCTGCCGCTGCACCGCTTCCGGCTGGCCGGCGAGCTGGCCGAGGTGCGGGAGGCCGACCTCCGCTTCGACCGGGACGAGGTGGCGCAGTTCTTCGCCCGCTTCCCCGATGTCGAGCTGGCGCCCGCCGACATCGACCGGCTGGCCGAGCGCACCGAAGGCTGGGCCGCCGGACTCCAGTTCGCCGCCCTGTCGCTGGCCGGACGGGAGGACGCCGCCGCCCTGGTCGACCGGCTCACCGGCAGCGACCGCCACGTGGCCGACTTCCTGCTCGACGAGGTGCTCGACCGTCAGCCCGGCGAGATCCGCGACTTCCTTCTCGTCACTTCCGTGCTGGAGCGGATGAGCGCCGAGCTGTGCGAGCACGTCACCGGCCGGTCGGGCGCGGCCCTGCTGCGCCGGATCGAGGCCGACAACCTCTTCCTCGTCCCGCTCGACGATGACCGCGAGTGGTTCCGCTACCACCACCTCTTCGGCCAGCTCCTGCGGCGCGAGCTGCGGGTGTCGCGGCCCGATGTCGAGCGCGACGCCCACGAGCGGGCCGCCGGCTGGTTCGCCGACCACGGCGAGCCCGGTCTGGCCATCGACCACCTGCTCGCCGCCGGCCACGACGACGACGCGTTCGTGCTGATCACCCGCCACCTGCGCGACTACCTGTCGGCCGGGCGCCACGAGACCGTGCGGGGCTGGCTCGCCCGCCTGTCGCCGGCCTTCGTCGACGCCACCCCCGGCCACCAGCTCATGGTCACCCTGGCCTACGCCCGGGCCGGCCAGCTCGCCCAGGGCCGGATCGTGATCGAGCGGGCCCGGGCGACCGCCAGCCCCGAGCGGCTCGCCGCCGTCGGGATCCACTACGACGTGACCCAGGCCGCCTTCGCCGCCTTGCTGGGCGATCCCGAGACCGCCATCGCCGTCGGCAACGCGGTGTGGGACCGCCGGGGCGACGTCGACGTGGCCGCCATGCCCCCGGACCTCGGGACCGCCGTGCGCGAGCTGTGGGGTTACCTGCCCGCCGCCCTGGCCCGGGCCCACGCTCTGCTCGACGACCGGGCCGGGGTGCGCCGGTGGGCTGCCGTCCTGCGCCGCCAGGGCCCCCGCCTCCCCGGCGACATCGTCGGCGCCCTCGGGGCGGAGGCCTGGGCCGAGGCCCGCAACGGCCGGCTGCGGGCCGGCGCCGAGCTGGCCGAGCAGGCGCTGGCGCTCGCCCTCGCGCAGGGACGGGGCTCGCGGCGGGCGTCGATCGGGGCTCGGGCGGCGCTGGCGCTGGTCCACCGCGAGCGCGACGAGCTCGACCGGGCCGTCGAGGTCCTCGCCCCCCACATCGACAGTGCCCGCCGGGAGGGCCACATCGCCATCACCACCCTCGGGGAGATCGAGCTGTCCCGCGTCGAGTTGACCCAGGGCCGGGCGGACGACGCCGTCGCCCGGCTGCTGCGGGTGCGGGCCGAGCGGGCGGTCGACGGCACGCCCCGGTTCCTGGCCGAGGTGATCGACCGGGCGGAGTGCCGCATCCGGGTGCAGATGGGCGACCACGACCGGGCCCAGGACCTGCTCGACGACATCCAGCCCGGGCCCGAGCACACGCTGCTCGCGCTGCGGCTGGCCCTGAACGCCGGTTGCCAGATCACGGCCGCCCGGCTGCTGGCCGAGCTGCCCGAGCCCGGCGGCAACCGGGCCCGCCAGTTCGAGGTGGCGGCCCTGCGGGCCCGGGCGGCGGCCTCCGACGGCGACCTGGTGGGCGCCCGGCGCGAGCTGGCCGAGGTGGCCGAGGCGGCCCAGCGGGAGGGGGCCGTGCGGGTCTTCCTCGACGAGGGGTTCGACATCCTCGACCTGGTGGCCAGCCCCCCGGCCGGGCGCACCCGCGTGACGGCCCACACCGCCCTGGTCGAGGCCCTCAGCGAGCGGGAGCTGTCCGTGCTCCGCTACCTGCCCAGCCGGCTGTCCAACCGAGAGATCGGCGACGAGCTGTTCGTGTCGCTCAACACCGTGAAGTCGCATCTCAAGACCATCTACCGCAAGCTCGACGTCGAGCGGCGCGACGACGCCGTGCGCCGGGCCCGCCAGCTCGGCCTGCTCTGACCACGGGTCAGGCCCTCCCGGACCGACGTGAATCCCGCTTCACCCCGGTCGGGTGGGCAAACGTCACCCCTCCGGCGACCACGATGGGCGCGTGCCCGACATCGCCGAGATCACGCTGTGCTGTCGGGGAGCTCGGCGCCTGACCGCCGGGTTCGCGGGGTGGGAGGTCGAGGTCAGGGGCCCGCACACGATCCTGCGCCGGGTCGACGCCAGCGCGGCCGACGTCAACGAGGCGCTGGCCCAGGTGGGGGACCTGGGGTTGGACCTGGAGGGTTTCCGCCGGCTGCAGCTGTCCGGCTGACCCCGGCGGGTCAGGCGGGTCGGTGCTGGTCCCGGCTCTTCATCCGCTGGGCCTCGCGCGCCATGCGCCCGAACCGCCGGCTGTCGGCCCGGCGCCGCACCGGGTCGGCCCGCCGCTCGGCCGCCGCCGCCTCCCGGTCGAGCGCCTGCCAGCCGGCCAGCCGCTCGGGGGCGAGGTCGCCGCCGTCGACCGCGGCCCGCACCGCGCAGCCCGGCTCGCTGCCGTGCCGGCAGTCGCCGAACCGGCACCCGGCGGCCAGGTCGTCGACGTCGGCGTAGGTGGCGGCCACGGCGTCGCGGTCCGCCCACAGCCCGACGGCCCGCAGCCCCGGGGTGTCGATGAGCACGCCGCCTCCGGCGAGCGCGTGGGCCTGGCGGGCGGTGGTGGTGTGGCGGCCCTTGGCGTCGCCGGCCCGGACGCCGGCGGTGGCCATCACCTCGGCGCCCACCAGGGCGTTGGTGAGCGACGACTTGCCGGCGCCCGACTCGCCCACCAGCACGACCGTCCGTCCCCGGATCAGCGCCTCGAGGGCGTCGAGCCCGACGGCCGTGGCCGCTGACGTGGTGACCACGTCGAGGCCCGGATGGGCCGCCGCGACGGCCGCCCGGGCCGCGTCGGCGTCGGAGGCCACGTCGGCCTTGGCCAGCACGACCGCGGGCACGGCGCCGGCGTCCCATGCCAGGGTGGCGAACCGGTCGATCCGGCCCGGCTTCACTGGGCGGTCGAACCCGCACACGACGAGCACCAGGTCGACGTTGGCCGCCAGCGCCTGGGGGGCGTCGGCGCCGGC
>DASXRH010000621.1:0-5919 GCA_036506715.1 Acidimicrobiales bacterium | reverse complement strand
GGTCGGCTCCGTCGTGGTGGTGGACGGCCGGCGACCGATCGGGATCTTGACCGAGCGTGACCTCGTCAAGATCGCCGCCGGCGGCGCCGACCCCGCCATCGCCAAGGTGTCCGAGTGGATGACGGCATCGCCCGACACCGTGTCGCCCGACCAAGACGTCATCGACGCGTGGAAGAGCCTGGCCGAGCACGGCTACCGGCACATCCCGGTGGTCGACGGCGACGAGCTGGTCGGCATCGTGTCGCTGCGCGACCTCATGCGCATCGCCCTCATCCAGCCCGTCGTCCACCCCGGCCAGATCGAGGCGCCCCCCGGGCTCGAGGGCGTGATCGTGGCCGAGACCCAGGTCGGCGACGTCCGGGGCCTCGAGGGCTTCTACCACTACCGGCAGTACTCGGCGGTCGAGCTGGCGGCCAAGCGGTCGCTCGAGGACGTGTGGTTCCTGCTGTTCGAGGGCCACCTGCCCAGCGCGGCCGAGAGCCGGGCCTTCGCCGACGAGGTCCGGGCCCTGCGCCGTCCACCTGCGACCGTGTCCGAGCTGCTGCCCGCCATCGCCGCCGCCGGCGGCCCGCTCATGGACCAGCTCCGCAGCGCCGTGTCGCTCATCGGCCACAGCGAGGGCTTCCGGCCCTGGCTCGACATCCCCGCGGCCGAGCTGCGGGCCAACGCCCTCCAGGTGTGCGCCGCCGTCCCCACGCTGATCATGGCCCTGCACCGGTTGGGCCAGGGCGACCAGCCGATCGACCCCGACCCCGAGCTGGGCTACGGCGCCAACTACCTGTGGATGCTGACCGGTCAGGCGCCCGACCCCGAGAACGCCCGGGCCGTGGAGCAGTACCAGATGCTCACCATCGACCACGGGTTCAACGCCTCGACGTTCACCGCCCGGGTCATCACCTCGACCGGCGCCGACCTCGCGGCCGCCGTCACCGGCGGCATCGCCGCCCTCTCGGGCCCCCTCCACGGCGGCGCCCCGTCGCGGGCGCTCGACCTGCTCGACGCCATCGGCACTCCCGACAACGCCCGGCCGTATCTGGTCGACGCGGTCACCAAGGGCGAGCGGATCATGGGGTTCGGGCACCGGGTCTACAAGACCGACGACCCCCGCTCGCTGTTCCTGCGGGACGTGGCCGAGCGCATCCACGCCGAGAAGGTCGACTTCGCGGAGCAGGTCGAGCAGACCGTGGTCGACGTGCTGGCCGAGCTCAAGCCGGGTCGCAACCTGTACGCCAACGTCGAGTTCTACGCTGGCGTCGTCATGGAGCACACCGGGCTGCCCTCCGACCTGTTCAGCCCCACATTCGCGTCGAGCCGGGTCATCGGCTGGTGCGCCAACATCCTCGAGCAGGCCGCCGACAACCGCATCATCCGGCCGTCGGCCCGCTACGTGGGCCCGCCGCCACCGCAGCCGGTGCCCGACGCCGAATGACACCGCTCCGCCCAACGCGCTGACCGCCGTACCGACCGAGGGCCGACCGCCCGCCACATGACCTACAGCCTGGGGATAGATCTCGGTACCACGTACACGGCCGCGGCGGTCGTGCGCGCCGCGCACGCCGAGGTGGTGACGCTCAGCTACCGCACCACGTCGATCCCGTCGGTGGTCGTGCTCACCGAGGACGGCACCTTCGTCGTCGGCGACCCGGCCGAGCGGCGGGCGCTCGCCACCCCCGAGCGCCTGGCCCGCGAGTTCAAGCGCCGGGTGGGCGACCCCACGCCGCTCCTGCTCGGGGGCACGCCGGTGTCGATCGACCGGCTGCTGGCCGAGGTGCTCGGCTACGTCCACCGCACCGTGGTGGCGACCGAGGGCCGACCGCCGGTGTCGACGGTCGTCACGCACCCCGCCAACTGGGGCCCGTTCAAGCGGGACGTGCTCACCCAGGCGCTGCGCCTGGCCGAGATCGAGGAGGCCAGCCTCCTGCCCGAGCCGGTGGCCGCCGCCACCTGGTACGCCCGCGCCGAACGGCTGGCGCCCGGTGCCACCGTGGCGGTCTACGACCTGGGCGGGGGCACGTTCGACGCCGCCGTGCTCGAGATGGGCGCCGACGGCGCCTTCGCCGTCCGGGGCCAGCCCGAGGGCATCGAGCGGCTGGGCGGCATCGACGTGGACGCCGCGGTCATGGGCCACGTCATGCGGGTCATCGGCCCCGCCGCCGCCGGCCTCGACCCCGAGGACGCCGCCACCGCGGTGGCCATGGCCCAGCTGCGGCGCGACTGCGTCGAGGCCAAGGAGGCCCTGTCCGGCGAGACGTCGGTGGCGATCGCCGCACCGCTGCCCCGCCACCGCGAGACCGTGCTGCTGCACCGGCGCGAGCTCGAGGAGCTGATCGCCCCGCTGATCGCCCCCACCACCGGCGCGCTGGCGCGGGCGGTGGCCTCGGCCGGCCTCGGGCCCGGCCAGCCCGACGCCGTGCTGCTGGTGGGGGGCGCCTCCCGCACCCCGATGGTCGCCCGCGAGGTCGCCATGGCCCTCGGCCGCCCGGTGGCCGTCGACGCCCACCCCAAGCACCCGGTGGCCCTGGGCGCCGCCCTCGTCGCCGCCGCCCGCGCCCCGGCAACGGCAGGCCCGGCCGCCGGCCTGCCCGGCCCGGCGGTCGGTCCGGGACCCTTGCCCGCCGGCTTCGGCCCGGCGGTCGGTCCGGGACCGCTGCCCGCCGGCTTCGGCCCGGTGGTCGGGGGCGGGGCCGCCGCCGGCGTGGCGGCCGGCCCGCATGCGATGCCGGCCGGTTCGGGTCCGGTGGTCCGGGGTGGAGCCGTCGCGTTCGCCGGTGGCCGGCGCCCCGCGCCGGACCCGTCCGGCCCGGGGGCGCCCGCGGCCGTGATCGCCCGGGCCGCCCCGGCGAGCGCACCGCGCTGGTCGCCGCCGGGCCCGCCGGCCGGCCCCCCGTCCCCGCCCTGGGGTGCCCCGCCGCGGCCCACGCCGCCCCGCCGCCGGCCGGGGCTGATCGTGGCCGCCGTCGTCGGGGTGGTGGCCCTGGCGGTTGCGGCCGTGGTCAGCCTGTCGGGCGGCGACGGCGGCGACCGGGCGCGGGGTGGCGAGACCACGACGACGGGGGCGGGCGCCGACCCGCTCGAGCCCGAGGCGCCCGGTGGCGCCCGGCGGGCCTGGTCGGTCGAGCTGGGCGAGGAGACGACCGGCGACCCCGCCATCGACGCCCAGCGGGCCTACTTGGTCGACTCGACCGGACGGCTGTCGGCCATCGACATGGCCAGCGGTCAGGTGGCCTGGGAGGCCGATCTGGGCGACGACGCCTCGGGCGTGACCCCGGTGGTGGCGGGCGACCAGGTCATCGCCAGCGCCAGCGATCCGAACCTGGTCCAGGCGCTCGACGCCGCCACCGGTGCGGTGCGCTGGACGGTCCCCGACGTGTGGTTCGCCGAGCAGCCGGTCGTGGTGGGCGACACGGTCGTGGTCTCGTCGGGCGCGGCCGCCACCGCGCTGGCGCTGGCCGACGGCAGCGTGCGGTGGGAGACCCCGTTCGACGACTCGATGCTGTGGACCGGGCTGGTGCCGGCCGGCGACCAGCTCGTGGCCGGCACCAGCGACGGCAGGGTGGTGGGCATCGACGCCGCCACCGGCGCGGTGCGGTTCGTGACCCCGGTGCCCCGGGGCGACCTCACGATCTGGTCGGTGGCGGTGGTCGGCGGCACGGTCATCGCCTACGACGACGACAGCTCGCTGACCGGCATCTCGCTGGCCGACGGGTCGGTGGCGTGGGCGCTCGACGCGTCGGCCCAGTTCCCGGGGTCGATGGCCGCCCTGGGCGACAGCGCGGCGGTGTGGCTGGAGTCGGGCGACCTGGTCCTGCTGGACCCGGCCACGGGCGAGGAGCGCGACCGGGTGCACGACGGGTCCAACGTCATGCTGGCTCTGCCGGGCGACCCCCCGCTGCTGGTGGTGGCCGGGGTCGGCTCGCTGCGGGCCCTCGCCCCCGACGCGACCCAGCAGTGGTCGACCGAGCTGCCGGTGGCGGCCCAGACGGTCGCGGCGTCGGGGGACGCTCTCGTCGTGGCCGACTTCGAGGGCAACGTGGCCGGCTACCGGCTGGGCTAGCGCCGTGCCAGCCCCAATGGCCCGGCCAGGGCCCGCCACCCGGCCAGCTCGTCGCCCAGCGAGCCGACGGCCACGTGGTCCGCGCCGGCGTCGAGCTGGGCGGTCACGCCCCGGGCCACGGCGTCGGCGTCGCCGCCGGGGATCAGGGCGTCGACCAGGCGGTCGGCGCGGGTGGCGATCTCGTCGTCGGTGAAGCCCAGCCGGCGGAAGCTGGCCTGGTACTGGGGCACGTTGCCCAGGAAGCCGAGCGGTCCGCGGGCGATGGCCCGGGCCCGCTCGACGTCGGGCTCGACCGCCACCAGCTGATCGACGGCGAGGGTGGTGCCGTCGCCCAGGCGGGCGCGGGCGTCGGCGGTGTACTCGGGGGTGACGAGCACCGGGAAGGCCCCCGAGCTGCGCTCGGCGGCCAGGCCGAGCATGCGGGGGCCGAGGGCGGCCAGCAGCCGGGCCGAGGCGGGCACGGGCACGGCGTCGAGCCGGTCGAGGTAGGCGGACAGGGTGGCGAACGGCCGGGGGCCGTGGGCGCCGCCCAGCCCGAGGACGAAGCGGCCCGGGAACCGCGCCTCGAGGTCGGTGTACAGGGTGGCCACGTCGTCGACCGGGAACCGGTCGACCGACAGGATGCCGGTGGCGATGCGCACCGCCGTCGTGCCCTCGACGGCGGCGGCGACCTGATCGAGGTCCTCCAGCGGGCCGCCGGTGAGCCACACCGTCTCGTAGCCCATGCCCTCCAGCTCGGCGGCGGTGGCCACGAACCGCCCGTCACCGTCGGGGTTCACGACCGCACCGATGCGACCCAGCTCGATCTTCGCCATGGGGACCACCTCTCCGTGCCGTAACGCACCGCCGCCGCGGGCCAACACGACCGGCCGGTGGTCTCTTCCCTCCCCGGCGGATGACCTGGCGCCGGCCGCGTACGGTGGTCCGGGTGAAGGTCGAGATCGCCACCACGCTCACCCCCGCCATCGTCGACGCCGTCGCCCGGCTGATGCCCCAGCTGTCGTCGTCGAGCCCGCCGCCGACCACGGCCGAGCTGTCCGACGTGGTGGCCTCGCCGGCCACCGACCTGTTCATCGCCCTCGACGACGGCGGCACGATCGTCGGCACCGCCACCCTCGCCACCTTCCGCATCCCCACGGGCATGCGGGCCTGGATCGAGGACGTGGTGGTCGACGACGCCGCCCGCGGTGCCGGCGTCGGCCACGCCCTCACCACCGCCATGCTCGACCGGGCCCGCGAGCTGGGCTGCGTCACCGTCGAGCTCACCTCCCGCCCGTCCCGCGAGGCCGCCAACCGCCTCTACCGGCGGGCCGGCTTCGTCGCCCGCGACACCAACGTGTACCGCTACGACCTCCGGGGCCGGTGACCACAGGTATCGCGTTTCGTGATACGATTGTGGCATGGCACAGGCGATCTCGGTGCGGCTCGACGACGAGGCCGCGCGCGCCCTCGAGCGGCTGGAGGCGACCGGGCTCTCGCGCTCTGAGGCCATCCGCCAGGCGCTGATCGCCGCGGCCGAGCGGATGCACCGCCGGCGTGAGCTGGCGGCCGAGGTCGCGGCGCTGGAGGCCGACGAGGCCGACCGTCAGGAGATGCTCGACGTGGCATCGCTGATGGAGTCGCTCCGTGCTCCGGGGTGACGTCTACCGGCTCCAGGCCTCCGGCCGCGTCGGTCACGAGCAGCAGGGCGACCGCTACGGCGTCGTGGTCCAGGCCGACGCCTTCCTCCCTCGCTCCGTGGTGATCGTGGCGCCGACGTCCCGCAGCGCCGCCCCGGCCTCGTTCCGGCCCGAGGTGGGCGTCGCCGGGGCGGTGACCCGGGTGCTCGTCGAGCAGGTCGGTGCCGTCGACGCCGGCCGCCTCGG
>DASXRH010000620.1:0-4655 GCA_036506715.1 Acidimicrobiales bacterium | reverse complement strand
TCGACCGAGTAGGGCAGGTCCATCATCAGGATCTGGGCCGACTGCTGGAACCTGCGCATGTGGTCGGTGAGGCGGAACACGCCGGGGCCGTCCTCGGTGGCGTAGGCCCGGATGCCCTCGAACACCCCCATCCCGTAGTGCAGCGAGTGGGTGAGGATGTGGATGCGCGCCTCGTCCCAGGGGATCAGCTCGCCGTTGAACCAGATCTTCTCGGTGGGCGTGATGGGCATGGCGTGGGATCCCCTCGTGTCAGACCCGGGCGGCGAGCGCGTCGCCGATCTCGGGCGTGGAGCCGGACTGGGCCGACGGGTCGGCGCAGGCCTTGCGGATGCGGGCGGCGGCGTCGGCCTCGCCCAGGAACTCGAGCATCATCGCCGCCGACAGGACGGCGGCCGTGGGGTTGGCCCGGGCCTGGCCGGCGATGTCGGGCGCCGAGCCGTGCACCGGCTCGAACATCGACGGGCCGGTACGGGCCGGGTTGAGGTTGCCGGACGAGGCGAAGCCGATGCCGCCCGACACCGCGCCGCCCAGGTCGGTGAGGATGTCGCCGAACAGGTTGTCGGTGACCACGACGTCGTAGCGCTGCGGGTCGCCGACGAAGTAGATGCAGGCGGCGTCGACGTGGTTGTAGGCGGTGCCCACGTCGGGGTGCTCGGCGGCCACGGCGTCGAAGGCCCTCTGCCATAGGTCACCGGCGAACGTGAGCACGTTGGTCTTGTGGACCAGCGTGAGGTGCTTGCGGCTGCGGCCCTCGGCCAGGTCGAAGGCGTAGCGGACGCAGCGCTCGACCCCGAGGCGGGTGTTGACCGAGCCCTGGGTGGCGACCTCGTGGGGCGTGCCCTTGCGCAGCACCCCGCCCTCGCCCACGTAGGGGCCCTCGGTGTTCTCCCGGATGACGACCATGTCGATGCCGGCGTCGGCGTCCAGGAACGGCCTCTGGTTGATGTAGAGGTCGAGGTCGAAGCGCATCTTCAGCAGCAGTCCCCGCTCGATCACCCCCGGCGGCACTTCGGGCGTGCCCACCGCCCCCAGCAGCAGGGCGTCGAGGCCCCGCCACTCGTCGAGCACGCTGTCGGGCAGGATCATGCCGTCGCGCAGGTAGCGGGCCCCGCCGAGGTCGTAGTCGACCGTGTCCAGGTCGACCCCGGTCGCCCGCACGACCTTCAGGGCCTCGGCGATGACCTCGGGGCCGATCCCGTCGCCGCCGATGACTCCGATCTTGTGGCTCACTACCGCTCCAGTGCCGCTGGTGGGGCCGGCCCTTCCGTGGCGCGACCCGTCCGAGAAACAACAAACCGCCCACCCCGGAGGCGGACGGTCATCAGCGCACGTCGGGTGCCGACGTGCGCTAGGTGATGATGATTACCGAGGTGGAAGGGCGGACCATCGCCGGCCAGTGTTCACCCTCGCCCCGAGCGCCGTCAACTGGATCCCGTGACGACCGCCCCGGCCGGTTGGCGCCCCGTTGGCGCTTAGTACGCTGGATGGCCATATGGCACAGACCCACCACCTCTCGCAGGCCGCGTTCGACCGCCTCCAGGCCGAGCACGACGACCTGACGACGCGCGGCCGGGTCGAGATCGCCCGCAAGATCGAGGCCGCCCGTGAGCTGGGCGACCTGTCCGAGAACGGCGACTACCACGCGGCCAAGGAGGAGCAGGGGAAGATGGAGGGCCGCATCCGCCAGCTCGCCTTCATGCTCGAGAACGCCGAGATCATCGAGGGCGACGCCGGCGACCAGGTGTCGCACGGCTCGGTGGTCGCGATCCGCTACGAGGGCGACGACGACGTCGAGCGCTACCTCATCGGGTCGATCGAGGAGCGCCACGACGACCTCGACGTGATCAGCCCCTCGTCCCCGCTGGGCGAGGCGCTGATCGGGTCGGCGCCCGGGGACGAGGTGACCTTCACCGCGCCCACCGGGGCCGAGCTGACCGTCGAGGTCGTGGCGATCGACTGACCGTCCCGGTTCGGGCCCGACTCGAAGACTCCGCGGAGGAGGACCGGGCACCCTCGGCCAGCCGGTCGCGGAGGGCCACGGCTCCCGAACGACGTGGCACCCCGACGGCGAATGGAGTTCTCCAGGCCGTACACTTGACCCCGGAAAGTGGGGTCGGATTGACCATCGCATGGATCGTTCTGGGCGTCGTACTGATCGCCGTGGAGCTCCATCACGTGGCGTTCTACGCCCTGTTCGCAGCGCTGGGCGCCTTCGCCGCCGCCGTCGTCGCCTCGGTCGCCCCCGGGGCGGCCGCCGCCCAGGTCGCGACCGCCGTCGGGGTGGCCGTTGCCGGCACCGTCCTGCTCCGCGGCCGGGTCAGCGCCGCCTTCGCCCATCACTACGAGGGCGACCGGGTCCCGGGGGTGCACGGCGGGTTCGTCGGGCAGGAGGTGGTCACGCTCGACGTGGTGGGCGACAAGGCCCAGGTCGGTCACGTGCAGCTGGCCGGCGAGCGCTGGCGCGCCGTGAGCGGCGCCGACACACCGATACCTCCCGGGACGGCCGTGCTGGTCACCGCCGTCGAGGGCACGACCCTCATCGTCTGGCCGGTCGACGGCCACATGGGTCCGGGCGACGGAGAAACGGAGTCACCGTGATCGCAGTCATGAGCGGGGTCGGGGTTGCCGGCCTCGTCGTGTTGGGCCTGATCGTCCTGGTGCTCATCCTGGCGCTGCGCCAGATGGTCAACATCGTGCAGCAGGGCGAGGTCGGGGTGGTCAAGCACCTCGGCGAGTACCGCAAGACCCACGAGCCGGGGCTGGTCATCATCGCCCCGTTCGTCGAGTCGCTGCAGCGGGTCGACATGCGGGAGATCCCCCGGCCCGGCGACCGCCAGGACGTCATCACCAAGGACAACGTGGTGGTGACGGTCAACGCCACCATCTTCACGCAGGTGGTGGTCGCCCAGCAGGCGCTGTTCAGCATCGCGAACTTCGACGTGGCCATCGACGCGCTCGCCCGCACGGCCCTGCGGTCGGTCATCGGCACGATGACCCTCGACGAGGCGCTGTCCGAGCGCGAGCGCATCAACACCGACGTGCAGCAGCAGATGGAGGCCGTCACCGACAAGTGGGGCATCCGCATCAACCGCATCGAGATCATCGCCATCATCCCGCCGACGAAGATCCTCGAGGCCCTGGCGCTGGAGAAGCAGGCAGACCAGGAGAAGCGGGCCAGGATCCTGCAGTCGGAGGGCCAGCAGCGCTCGGCCATCAACGTCGCCGAGGGCGACGCCCAGGCCGCCGTGCGCAAGGCCCAGGGCGACCGGGAGGCGGCCATCCTGCGGGCCGAGGGCGCCCGCCAGCGGGCCATCCTCGAGGCCGAAGGCCGGTCCGAGGCCATCACCACGGTCTACGGCGCGATCAAGAAGGGCGAGCCCGACCCCACGCTGGTGGCCATCCTCCAGCTCGACGCGCTGGCCAAGTTCGCCGACAGCGACAACGCCAAGATCGTCGTCCCCTTCGAGAGCGCCGGGCTGCTGGGCGCCGCCCAGACGCTCCGCAGCGTGCTGGCCGCCGCCCCGGACGGCAACGGCACCTCGACCTGACAGCCTGACCCTGGCGGCGGGCCGGCCGGCCCGCCACGGGCCAGGATCGGACCCC
Organism: Acidimicrobiales bacterium; assembly: GCA_036506715.1. Lineage (GTDB taxonomy): Bacteria > Actinomycetota > Acidimicrobiia > Acidimicrobiales > VFJN01 > ZC4RG19. Next base: position 1,052 of record DASXRH010000620.1, on the reverse strand, counting down.
GATCGCCGGCTGGGGAGTGCGCGTGGCGAGAACTGCGGTGTTGCTCACAGCGCTGGCGCTGGCGGCCGTGGCCATCGTCCTGGCCTCGTGGTGGTGGATCGCCGGATCCGGCGGGCCGTCGCAGCGGGCGCTGGCCTTCCAGGTCGAGGGCCACTGCCGGGCACCGCTGGTGGTCGAGGGCGCCACCGGCATCCCCGCCGCCGATCACCCGCTGCCGGCCGAGGATGCGCTCGCGCTGGCGGACGCCTCGGGCACGCCGGTCCCGGTCACGGCCCAGGTGGGCACGGCGGTCCAGCTGGCGGCCACGTGCAGCAGTGGAGCGGTCACGTGCCGCATCCTCGACGCCGGCGGGGCGGTGCTGGTGGAGGACCGCGACGACGGTCCCGGGTCGGCGTCGGTGAGCTGCCTGGTCGAGAAGGTCTGACCTTCAGGCCCGCACCAGCAACAGCACGAGGGCGTAGTGCGAGGCGCTGGCGCTGATCACGAAGGTGTGCCACACCTCGTGGTAGCCGAACACCGCCGGCCGGGGATCCGGTCGCTGGCCGGCGAGCACCACCGCGCCGACCGTGTAGAGCAGCCCGCCCGCCGCCAGCAGCGCCAGCTCCGGTCTGCTGAGCGAATGCGCCAGCTGGGGGGCGGCGACGATCGCCAGCCACCCCAGCACCAGGTACATGGTGAAGCCCACGACCGGCCACCGTTCGAGGCGGAGGACCGTGATCACCACGCCCACCGCGGCGCCCGCCCAGGCGAGGGCCAGCAGGGTGACGCCCCACGCCGGCCGCAGGGCCAGAAGCGTGACCGGTGTGTACGACCCGGCGATGAGCACGAAGATCATCGAGTGGTCGAGGCGCCGCATGCGGGAGCGCACGCGTTCCGACCACTGGCCCCGGTGGTAGGCGGCGCTCACCCCGTACAGCGCGGTCAGGCTGGCGGTGAAGATGGCGGCGCTCACCCGGGCCTCGGCTCCCCGGGCCACCGCCACCAGGGCGATGCCGGCCGGTATCGACACGAAGAACGCCCACTGGTGGAGCCGTCCCCGCAGGCGGGGCTTG
>DASXRH010000619.1:0-1786 GCA_036506715.1 Acidimicrobiales bacterium | reverse complement strand
CCCGGCGGCCTCCGCAGTTCGAGCGGCGCACCCCGCTGTACGGGTCGATGGTCGTGCCCGACGACCGGTCCCTCATCGCGGCCGGCGAGCTGGTCGAGCTGGTCCCGCTGGACGATCTGACCCTCGAGGCCGGCCGCCGCTTCGCCGACGGCCGCGCCACCTACCTGGCCCGCATGCTCGGCGACGGGCGGGTGCTGGCGTCGTTCCGGCGCAGCGTGCAGTACGAGGCCGACCTGGTCGAGATCCAGGCCGACACCGGCGCCTACATCATCCAGCGCACCCCGCTGCTCGGCGTGACCCGGCTGTTCACCCCCGACAGCACGATCGAGTGGTCGGGCTACCGGTGGACGTCGCGGCCCAACGCGCGGGCCCAGCTCGACCTGCTGAAGCCGTTCCTCCCGCAGGTGTCCTCGGCGGTCCTCGGCGGGGTGCTCGAGCTGGCGGTCCACTGGCTCAGCCCGGGGCGGGCCGGGGCCACGCTGGTGCTGCCGGGCGAGCTCGGCGCATCCGGCCTCGACCTCCAGCACTCGCAGGTGGCGCCCCGGCTCTCGGTGACCACCCGCCACCACTACCCCGCCCTGCTGGCCGCCCTCTACCAGACCGACCTGGCTGCGCTGATCGACGAGGACGGGCGGGTACGGCGCATCGGGGTGGGCCTGCAGTCCTCGGCCGAGGCCGACGCCCTGGTCGCCAACGGGACCGGCGGCGGCGCCGCCACGTGGGGCATGCGCCACCGCTCGGCCGCCCGCTACACGTACGACCAGCCGGGGTCGGTGGCCGTCGTGGTCAGCGAGGACGGGCCGGTCACGGTGTTCTTCCGGGGCAAGCCGCTGTCCGAGTGCGCCGCTGGGCTGGTCCCCGCCGGCGTCCCCACCGCCGTCCCGGGCTGACCCGGGCCGGCGCCGGCCACGGCGCGCCGGTGCCGCCGGCCCGCGGACCGGTGGCACCCTGCGCTTCGGGCCGGCTCGTCGGCGGCCGGCGGTCGCCTCAGGCCGAGGCGCCGGCGCCGCCGGTGACCCGCGACTTCATCGACTCGAACTCGGCCTCGGTGATCGTGCCGTTGTCGCGCAGCGCGGCCAGCCGGCTCAGGTCGTCGACGGCGGGGCTGCCGGTCGAGCCGGCCGCCTCGCGGACGTACGAGTCGAACTGTGCCCTGGCCTGCTCCTGCTCGCGGGCCGAGCGCTCGGCCATGCTCGGGCCCCGGGCGATCAGGTAGACGAGGCTGCCGATCAACGGGAACAGGATCAGGGCGACGATCCAGATGGCCTTGGCCCACCCGGACAGCGAGTGGTCACGGAACAGGTCCGACACGATCACGATGAACACCCAGATGAACATGAACAGGAAGAAGAGCCACAGCGTGGTGAGGATCAGGTCACTCAGGTGGACGTCGGCAAGGATCATTGTGGAACTCCCGGTTGCGGTGCCCGCGGCACAGTCGGGCCCCACCACACCGCCCACCGGCCGGGCGTGCATCACCCCGCACGGGTGACGGGGCCGTTGGCGCCGGTGCCGGCCCGGCGTGGCATCGACCGGCGGCGGGGTGCCAGACCGTACGCTGCGGCCGTGGCCACGGCGCCCGCACCGGCCTGGCTCGACCGGCTCTCGCGCCTCGCCTGGTGGGGCGTCGTCGGCGCGGCTGCGCCGGTGGGGTGAGCCGATGGGAGAGGCGTTCTTCTGGGGCCTGGTGGGGCAGCGTCGCTTGTGGTGGGGGCCGCGCTGGCGCTGGTGCGGCCGGTTCCCCGCCAGCTGCTGGGGCTGATCATGGCCTTCGGGGCGGGCGTGC
>DASXRH010000618.1:0-5476 GCA_036506715.1 Acidimicrobiales bacterium | reverse complement strand
ACTCGAGGAACAGCTCGTGCGCCGGTGGCGATGGAACCCCGGGGTCGGCGAGGTCGAGCCAGCCCCAGTTGACGTCGCAGGCGTCGGGGTGGGCCCCGACCCCCGCGGTCACGGTCCAGCCGTCGGGACAGACGACGCGGAACGGGATCGGCTCGGGACCCGGCCGCCGGCAGCAGACGGTGACCCCGGACCGGACCCGCAGGCGCTTGAAGCCCCGGTCCCACTCGACGCGGGCGTCGCCGACCGGCTCGCGCCACGGCGGCGCCCGCAGCGTGAACCACACCGGGCCGATCCAGAACAGCGGGAAGTCGACCACGAACGGCGACCGTGTGCCCCGCACGGGCACGGCCTCGATGCATGTCTGGCCGTCGGCCCGGTACACGCTGTCGAGCCGGGCCGGCAGGTAGCTCGACTGCGGATGACCGCCCGCCTCCACCACGGCGACCTGGTCGTCGCTGACGGGGTCGTCGGGCAGGAGGGCGGTGGCCAGCGTGGCGACGTCGGCCCGGCTGAGGCCCCGCGCCTCGCGCAGCCGGCGGTAGTCGGACCCCGGCAGCGACCGCGGCGGCCGGATCGCCGACCCCGGGCGCTGGCCGGTCAGGTCGGACACCCGCCCGCCCGTGTCCCGGGCCCGGAACACCCGCTCGACGAGGTCGGACCGGGCGCCGAAGAAGGCCAGCACCTCGTCGGCCCAGGCGGGATCGGACTCGAACCGGTCGACGAGGCTCGGCGCCACCAGCCCCGCCGGCGAGTGCCCGCCCTCGGACAGCTCGGCCCCCGACAGCGCGTCGAGCACGGGGACTCCGAGGGCCTCGGGCACCACCCCCTCGCCGAAGTCGACCCAGCCCGGCTCGCGCAGGTGCACCCACACCGCCGGGTTGGGCATCGACACCGGTGCCGTGACGAAGGCGCCGCGATCGTCGCACGCCTGGGCGATGTCCCGGCGGAACGCGCCCCACAGCAGCCGGGCCGTCACCTGGCCCGCCCCGGGGCGGGGCCGCAGCCAGGCCCAGCCCGGCCGGCTGGGGCCCTGGCGGTTGTGGGCCCAGGTGATGCGGGCGGGAAGCCCGGACGGGGTGCCGCACGCCTGCACGAGGTCGGCCAGCGCGCCCTGCGCGCCGTAGCCGGTGTCGAGCGCTCGCAGCTGGTCGACGGCGATGACCCGGCGGGCGTGGCGCCGGCCCGTCTCCCACTGGCTGAGCGTGCTCTCGGCCAGACCGGCCCGGGAGGCGGCCTGGGCCAGCGTCATGCGGGCGACGTCCACACGCCAGGCGCGCAGGAGGTCGCCGACGGTCATCTCGCCCCTCTCCGCCGTCATTCGTCCCGATGGTAGGGGCTTCACAGTTCGCCGGGGACCCGGCGATCCGCTGCCGCGATGGCGGTAGAAGGGGCGCACGCCGACGTGACGGGGTGCGGTGGGCATTCCGGCGGCATTCACCACGGGGCGGGGTGCGGACTCCCGGGTCCGCGCCCCGCCTTGTGAACCCGTGCCGGCGGCGCAGCCGGCGCGATGATGCGGGCGGCCGGTCCCGCCCGGGACCACGGCCCGGAGGGGGCGGCATGGCCGAGCGGTGGTTCCTCGATCTCGACGGCATCGACGGGGGGTCGACCGACACCCACCATGTGGGCGACATCGACGTCCTGGTCTGGTCCTGGGGCCTGGCCCAGCGGGCGCCCACGCCGGGCTCGGGCTCGGGCGCCGGCGCGGGCAGGGCGGCCTTCGAGGACCTGCACGTCACGGCCCCGACCAGCGTGGCCACACCCAAGCTGTTCCTGACCTGCGCCACCGGCCGCCACATCCCGACGGCGGTGCTCGCCGGCGAGCGCGGCGGGAAGGCGGGCGTGTTCCTGCGCATCAAGCTCGCCGACGTGCTGCTGACCTCCGTCCATCTCGGCGACGACGCGGGCGGCGGCCCACCGACCGACCAGTTCGCGCTGAGCTACGCCAAGATCGAGGTGACGTTCACGCCGGTGACGGCGTCGGGCGCCGCCGGCACCCCTGTGACGGCCGGCTTCGACGTCAAGCAGAACACCCCGCTCTGACGGCCGGGAGCCGGCGCGCGCTCAGGTGGGAGCGAGGCCCAGCGCCGCCTCGACCTCCGTGACGGCCGCGGCGAGCGCAGCGGCCTCCGGGTCGCCGCGGGCGGTCAGGGCGGCCGACAGCTCGCGGAGCACGGCCAGCGTCGTGACCGGCGAGCGGGTCTGGGCCCGCTGGACGAACACCCGGTAGTGGTCGATGGCGCCGGCCGTGTCGCCGAGCAGCACGGTGCAGTCCGCGAGGTCGGCCCACACCCAGGGATCGTCGGCCGCCTGCTCGTCGGTGCGGACCCGCTCCGTCAGGGTGTCGCGCAGCTCGACCAGGCCGGGACGGGCCTCGGCCAGCGTCGTCGCGCCGGTGAGGAGGCCGAGCTTGATCGCGTTGGCCCGGTTGTACGTCGTCGGCAACCCGAACCCCTGCTCGATCGCCGCACCGGCCCGGTAGCTCTCCACCGCCTCGCCCAACCGATCGAGGCGGCGCAGCAGGCCGCCCCGGCCCCCGTAGAGGTCGGCCGCCACCGCGGCGGCGCCGGCGTCCATCGCCAGCTCGGGGTCGGCGCCGCCGGCCGAGCCGTCGCCGAGGGCCCGGAGCGCGGCGTCGAACGCGCCCAGCGCCCCCTCGTAGGCGGCCCGGGCCCCGGCGTCGTCGCCCCGGTCGCGCAGGGCGTCGCCCTTCTGCCGGTGCCGGGCGCCCGTGGACTCGTAGCGGCGGGCGGCGTCGATGGTGTCGGTCATGGCCCCAGCCTGAGCTCGATCTCGTCGATGAGGGGGTCGTCCGGGGCCACGCTGTACATGGCGGCCAGGACGGTGTCACCCAGCGACCGCCACAGGCGCCGGGTGGGGTGGTCCTCGGGCAGGCTGCCGGCCTCGACCCGGTGCTCGAGGTAGAGCCAGGCCGCGATGCGCCGGTCCAGCGCCGCCCTCTCCTGCTCGACCTTCGCCTCGGTGATCTCGGCGAAGAGCGCCTGGGCGGAGCTCTGCTGCTCGGCGTGGTGGAGCGAGTCCGCCTCGCGCACCAGGGCCTGGACCACGTCGGGCCGGGCCTCCTGCACCCGGGTGAGGGCATCGAGCACGACCGAGCGGATGAAGTGGCCGCCGGCCACCCCCGCGGTCCGCTTGATCTCGACCAGCTCGCGGGCGACGCGGCCGCCGATCGTGTCGTCGTCCTTCCCCCGGTAGCCGAGCGGGGCGAAGATCTCGGTCAGGCTCTTGTGCTGGTCGAGGCGCCGCGTGCTGTCGTCGTCGTCCCGCTCCGCCAGCCACTGGTCGTCGACGACCTGGACCGAGCCCCATGGGCTGATCGCGAGGCGCGCCCCCAGCTCGAAGAAGGTGGAGGGGCTCCAGCCCGTCCAGTCGGTCACGCAGGCGCTGCACCGCCGGAGCAGCTCGTACAGCGCCTGGGAGACGAGCTGGGGCCGGCGCAGGTCGATCAGCCGCGCCACGTGGGTCGCCTGGTCGAGCTCGGACAGGGCGCTGGCGATCTGCCGCCGGAGCAGCTTCCAGTCCTCGTAGAAGGCCGCGTCGTAGGAGCACAGCACGAGCACCAGCCGGTCGAGCGGGATCGTCGACCAGGCGTCGGGCCGGGGCCCGAGCTGGCGGATGCCGTCGTAGGCCGGCAGGTCCTGGTACTGGACGAGGTTGGCCATCGCGGTGAAGCCGTCCACGACCCGGTCGCCGAGCGATGTCATCCGCGGGTCGGGCCCGATGGTCTCCGTGGGGCCGCGGTGCGACGTCAGCGAGAGGTCCGCGAGGTTGAAGGGCCGGTCCAGGGGCGAGCCCTCGAGCCAGGAGCCGTGGCTCGTGATCGTCACACCGCGGCGGGTCGCGCCCCGGACGCCCAGGAGCAGCATGGTGCCCGGCTCGAAGTCCGTGACGTCGAAGAAGGCCACGTCCGCCTCGACGATCAGCCGGATCGCCTCGGCCAGCCGGCTGCGGGACGAGAGCGCGTCGGTGACGCCGAGCGTGGCCAGGCGGATGTCGGCGGCGGACGGGCGGTCGGCCAGCCCGCGGGGGGCGCCGGTCGCCAGCAGGCTGCGGTCGCTCCAGTAGCTGCGGAACGCCGCCCAGATCCGCTCGGTCACGGACTGGGAGAACAGCTCCCGGACCGTGTCGGAGAGGTGGTCGCTCGATGCGGCGCCGGCCTCGGCGTCGATCACCACCGCGTGGAGCCTGCCCGGATCGAAGGCGCGCCAGGCCCGCCGGAACGGGTTGCCGACCACGTCACCGAGGCTCGCGAGATCGGGCCACTGGTCGAGGACCGTGCTGGCCGGGATGGCGTAGGTGCCGCCCTCCTCGGCGAGGCGGAAGCGCAGCACCCCGACGACCGCGCCGGACTCGACGTCGACCAGCGGGCCGCCCGAGAACCCGGCGTCGGCGTTCGACGGCCCCAGCCGGAGCACGCGGGACCGCGCCTCCTTCCACTCGACGTCCACCTCGCCCGAGATCTCGGTCCGGTCCATCGGGTGGCCGTAGGGGAAGCGCGTGCGCGGGTACTTGGTCGAGAAGCCGTGGGACACCACGGCGGTCCCCGGCGACCAGCTCGACCGCAGCGGGAGCCACGCGCCCGTCTCCGGGGTGACCTCGATGCGGGCCAGGTCGCTGGCCGGCCGCCGCACCACGTCGTCGACGGGGACGAGGTCGGCACCGAGGACCGGCTGCAGCCGGAGGTCGGCGGTCGCCAGGTCACCGACGACGTGGGCGCACGTCAGCGCGGTCGTCGGGCCGACGAAGAACGCGGTGCCGAGCCAGGTCCCGTCGGCCCGGGTGACCGCGGCCACGACCTCGGACGGCAGCGGGAGCTCCATCGGTCAGGAGAAGTCCCAGTCGAAGGACACGAGGAGGTTCGCCTCGGCCGAGCCCTTGGCGACGATCACGTTGCCGGCCGCCGAGACCTTCACCCCGAGGGACAGGTGGGCGCCCGACAGCGATCCGCCGTGCGCCGCCTCGGTGGTGAGGTCGTCGATCACCGCCATCACCTGGCGGGCGCAGGCCTGGATCGTCGCGGCGATGCCGTCCGCGGTCGCGACCGTCCCCTTGACGACGTCCTCGACCCTGTCACCGAGCCCTATCTCGGTCAGGTCGGCGTTGGTCGCCTCCGTCTCGAAGAGGAGGGTGCCGTCCCCAGTCCCCACCCGTACCACGACGGCCATGCACTCCACCTTGGCGCCGAGTGATCGTTGCGGCGCCAAGAGTAGCGGTGGCACGGGCCGGCCTCCGGGGATGGTCGGCGGCCGGCTACGGGCGCGCCCGCTCCTCGACCTCCAGCCACAACGACATCCCGATCGGGTCGGTGGCCTCCTCGGCCAGGTGGGCCACGAGCCCGGCCGTGCGGGCGATGAGCACGACGCCCCGCACGTCGCGGGGCGCGATGCCGAGGTCGACGAGCACCGCCCCGCCCGCGCCGGCCCCGTTGACCGGGAGGTGGCGCCCGCTCGCCTCC
>DASXRH010000617.1:0-2842 GCA_036506715.1 Acidimicrobiales bacterium | reverse complement strand
GCCGCAGCAGGTGGACGACGGGATCGTCGGTGGCCAGGATCGTGGGCACCGTGACCTGGGTGCCGGCCGCCGCCTCGCTGGCCGACGCGAAGAGCAGCGTGGGCGGCTCGACCTTGGCCGCGTCCGTCAGCCGGCCCGACGACTGGGCGTAGCTGTCGTCGCGGTTGGCGAAGGCACCGCCGTCGGACGGGCGCCGGGCCGCCGCCCGCGGCCGCCCGAGGCCGAAGCCGCCGAGGGTGCCGGTGTTGCCGGGCAGGTGGGTGGCCACGGCCACGGCCACCCCGGCCCCGGCGACCGCGGCGATGGCCCGGCGGCGGTCGAGGCGCGGGGCCCCGGACACCTCGTCGTCGTGGCGCGGGGTCTCGCTGACCTCGGTGACCTCGATGACCTCGTCGTCGTGTGGCGAGCGGTCAGACATGGAAGGACTTCCCCCAGCCCTCTACTGCCGCCCGTCACGAAGCATACGCGACCAGGGCGCTCCCGTCGTCCACGCGGAACCGCCGGGCGACGGCCGCCATCTCGTCCTCGCTGACGGCGGCGGCCCGCACCCGGACCGTGGTTCCGTCGGGGGTGGTGGCGAGGCCCACACCGGGCCGGTGGCGGCCGGCGGCGGTGCCCCGGAGCACCACCCGCTGCGGGAACCGGGCCGCCACCCGCGGCGGCCGGGCGCCGGCCGTGGCCACCACGACGACGCCGTTCGCCTCGCCCCGGGCCAGCACCCGCCCCAGGGCCCGGTCGGCCCGCCGGCAGGCGTCGTCGTCCAGCCGGGCCGCCCACTCGGCGGGATCGTCGACCACCAGCACCACGGGGGGACCAGCGCGGCGGCGCTCGGCGGCGTCGTCCAGAATCGCCAGGGCGGCCGCCGGTTCGCCGTCGAGCGCGAGTCGGCTGAACAGGCCCGCCGCCGGCCGCAGCCCGTCGCGCCCGCTGATGCCCCAGACCTCCACCGATCCGGCCGCCGCCGCTCCTGCCAGGGCCCGCAGCAGAGCCCACACCACGGTCGTGCGGCCCGAGCCCGCCGGCCCCGCCACGAGCAGGTGGCCGTGCGCAAGCCGGACCGTCCACGGCCGCCCGTCCTCCCGCACGCCGAGCGTCAGGGCGTCGAGGTCGGGGATGTCCGCCACCGGCAGGGCCTGCACCAACCGGTCCAGCGGTTCGCCCCGCCGCAACACCAGGCACACCCCGCCCGCCGCGTCCACGTGCACCTCGCAGTCGAGCACGCCGAGGGCGTCGGCCAGGCGCCGGGACCGGGCGGCGAAGTCACCGGGATCCTGGTCCGGCCGGGGCCGCACGAAGATCACGTCCGCCCACCGGGTCGAGCGCACCGGGCCCAGCCGGGGCACCGCGGGGAGCGGGCGCCCCGGCCGGTCCAGGTGGCAGGCCGCCATCGCCCGCCGCCAGCGCCAGCCGTAGACGAAGGTGCGGCGGAACCGTGACAGGAGCACGCGGTCGAAGCTGACCCGGTGCCGGGTCCGCCAGATGTGGGCCGCCACGGCGATCCCCGCCCACATCCCGCCCACCGCCGCGGGTCCGCCGAAGTGCCAGGTCCACCCGGTGGCGGCGGCCGCCACCAGCACGAACGGGTGGCGCAGGACGAGCCACCCCACGGTCGTCGCCACCAGGGCCACGCCCACCGCCACGGAGGCCAGGACGACCAGGGCCAGGATCAGCACGATGTCCGCCAGGAGCGGCCACCGGCGTACGGGATAGCGCGGGAGCACACTCATGGACGGACTGTGGACCGGTGACGCATAGCGCGTCTAGGACACTCTCTGCGCGCAGCCGACGTTGCGGCTGCGCGAGCCGGCGCGCCTGTGCGCGTGACGTGCGCGCCTGCGCGCGCAACGACAGGGTGGGGGAAACTAGGTGACGTGATCGACGGACGACGGTCCCTCGGGGCCGAGATCGCCCGCCTGAGGGTGGCGCGAGGCATGAGCCAGGACGACCTGGCGTCGGCCATGCGCGTCAGCCGCACCATCGTCTCGGCCTGGGAGAACGACCGCCGCCGGCCGGGGATCGACAAGCTCGGCGCCCTCGACGACCTCCTGGCCGCGGGCGGCACGCTGGCCTCGGGCGAGGGCCCGGCACCGCGGGCCGAGCCCATGCCCGTGGGCGACATCTTCCGCCAGGCCAGCGCCACCCTGCTGGAGCACCTGTCGGAGGACACCGCCGTCGACGGCCTGCCCGGCTACGGCTGGCGGCGGGACCTGGACGACCAGGGCCAGGGCCTGTCGGCCTACTCGACCGCCCACGCCCTGAAGGCCCTGACGGTCACCGGTGCCGGCGACTGGCGCATCGACATCCGTCGTATCCGTGACGAGCTGCACCGCCTGGAGCTGCCGGGCGGCGGCTGGAGCGCGCTGCCGGGGAGCCGCCTGGCCCGCCCCGAGGTGACGGCGGTGGTGCTCAGCGCGCTGGCCGACGTGGGCGAGAAGCGCGAGTACCTCCTCGAACGACTCGGCCTGCTCGTCGAGACGCTGGCGTGGCGGGCCGAGGGCGCCGACTGGGCCCGGCCGTACGTCCTGGCCACCTCGCTGCTGGAGATGAGCCGCATGCCGGTGGCCGACTCCAACGCCCGGACGTTCATCGGCGACCTGGTTGCGTCCTCGACGGTGACCGCCACCGGCCGCACCTGGCCCGTGGTCGTCAAGGTGTCCCCGCTCACCCCGTCGGGGTCGTCGACGTTCCACACGGCGGCATCCGTGCAGGCTCTGGCCGCATGGGCGCGCCGGCTCGACGACGACGAGCTCCGCGACGTCGTGGCCGAGGGCCGGGCGTGGCTCGAGTCGAGCGCGGATCTCTCGCTCGACGACGAGGAGATCAGCGTCGAGCGCGCCGAGGG
>DASXRH010000616.1:0-2436 GCA_036506715.1 Acidimicrobiales bacterium | reverse complement strand
CCCGCCCGCATCGACCGTCGCCGCGGCGCGGCTGTGGACCAGCCGGTGGGCGGCGGCCAGCAGCGCGGCCTGGGGCGCGGGAGCCGGCACCACCGGCAGTCCGGGGAAGGGCGCGCCGTACACGGCGCCGACGCCCGCGGTCCGCAGCACCCGCCGGGCCAGGGCGCCCAACGTGATGGCCGCCGGCGCCATCAGGCCGCCGGCGCGGGCCGGGGATCGCGGGGCAGGCCCAGGGCCCGCTCCGCGATGAGGTTGCGCTGGATCTGCTCGGTCCCGCCGCCGATCCGCGACGACCACTGGCCGAGGAACATGTCCTGCAGCCGCCCGTAGCTGGCGTGGGGGTCTGACGTCGCGTCCAGCGGGACCCCGCCCTCCAGAAGCCCGTCGCCGTCGAGCACCCGCATGGCCACATCGCCCAGCCGGCCGAGGAACAGCGACAGGCCCAGCTTGATCGTGCTGGCCTCGGGGCCGACGGGTCCGCCGGTGCGCACGGCGGTGATGACCCGGTCGCTGAGGTGGCGCAGCACCGTGCCCCGGATGTGCAGGTCGACAAGATCCTGGCGCAGCGCCGAGTCACCGGTGCGGCCGCCGGCCCGGGCCACGGCGATGACGTCGCCGACGTAGTCGCCCACGTTCATCGAGCCGATCATCATCCGCTCGGCGCCGAGGGTGGTGCGGGCCACGGCCCAGCCCTCCCCCACCTCGCCCACGACGCGGTTGTCGGGGATGCGCACCCCGTCGAGGTGGACCTCGTTGAAGTGGGCGGCCCGGTTGATCTGCGTCAGCGGCCGCACGGTCACCCCCGCCGACCGCATGTCGCACAGGAAGTAGGTGATGCCGGCGTGGCGGCTGCCCGCGGGACCGGTGCGGGCCAGCAGGATGCCCCAGTCGGCGCCCCGGGCCCCGCTGGTCCACACCTTCTGGCCGGTGACCACCCAGGCGTCGCCGTCGCGCTCGGCCCGGGTGCGCAGGCCGGCCAGGTCGGACCCGGCGTCGGGCTCGGAGAACAGCTGGCACCACAGGTGCTCGCCGCTGCGGATGGCGGGCAGGAACCGGGCCTGCTGGGCCGGCGTGCCGTGAGCCATGAGCGTGGGCCCAACCATCAGCGTCGCCACCTGGAACATGCCCGCCGGCACGGCGTAGCGGGTCTCCTCCTCGCGGACGATGCGGGCCAGGTGGGACGGCAGGCCGCGGCCGCCGTGCTCGACCGGCCAGGTGGGGACGGACCAGCCGCCCGCGGCGAGCTCGCGCTGCCAGGCCCGGGCGGCGGCGGCCACGTCGGGGGTGTCGACCAACCGGATGTGCCGCTCGGCCGGGCCGTAGGGGGCGGCGTGGGCGGCCATCCACGCCCGGACCTCGGCCCGCAGCGCGGCCTCGGCCGGCGTGTCGCCGTCGACCGCCACGGTGGACGGCTCAGGCGGCGAAGGCACGCCCGACGAGATCGTGCAGGTCGGCCAGGGCCAGGCGCTCGCCGGCGTCGGGGTCGTCGGACACCACCGCCGGGTCGAGGGCCTGGTAGGCCGAGATCAGACCGGAGAACAGGCGGGCCAGCACCACCGGATCGCCCGGGCGGAACTCGCCGGTCCGCTGGCCCCGGCGGAACAGGTCGGCCTGCAGCGCCATCGACTCCTCGTAGTTGGCGGCCACCGCGGTGTCGACGTCGCGCTCGGCCGAGACCATGGTGGCGCTGGAGTAGCGCAGGAACAGGCGCCCGAACCGGGGGTGGCGGCGGAAGAACCCGACCTGGAAGTCGACCAGCCGGTGGAGCTGCTCGGTGGGCGTGCCCTCGTCGCGCAGCGCCGCCCGCATGGCGGGAACGAACTCGTCGCCCCGGCGGATGAAGATCTGCCGGAACAGGTCGTCCTTGTTGTCGAAGAACGAGTACACCGAGCCGACCGAGAACTCGGCCAGCTCGGCCACCTCCTTGAGGGTGGCCTCGTGGAAGCCCTTGCGCCCGAACACCTCCTCGGCGGCGTCGAGCAGCTGGGCGCGGCTGAGGTCCTGGTGCTGGAGCCGCCGCTGCTCGCGGCGGCTGATCTTGTCGACGCCGGCGGCTCGTGCCATCGACGGCGAGTCTACGTGAATGGAAGGCGGACGCGTTGTCTTGAACCGTCGTTCAGACGCCCCGTACGCTGGCGCCCGGGGAGGACACCGCCGCCGGGCGCTGCGCATCGTCGTGGCCCGCGCCGGCGGCGCGACCGCCAGCGAGCGCACGCTCCGGCGGGACGGCACCCCTCATGACCTGGGCCTCTTCACCTCAACCCTCAACCTCGACCTCTCGTCGACGTTGACTGCCGTGCGCCCCGGGGCGGCGGCCATGGCCGCCCTCGACCCCGCCGACGAGGACGGCGAGCCGGGCACGATCGTCACCACCGCGTCGATCGCCTCGACGGCCACGTCGTGCGGCTCGACGGCGCCATCGGCTTCGACCCCGAG